>LBXA01000008.1 GCA_000995125.1 Candidatus Moranbacteria bacterium GW2011_GWA2_39_41
TCATGGAGATAGCCTTAATTGTTTAGCTATCTCCAAGATTAGATTTTAAATGATAAATCGACTAGGGCAATCATTAGATTTTGGATGAGTTACTGCGCAAGATTGTTCAAAAGTTGAAAAAAAGGTAAAATAAGTGTACTGGGTGTGTCCCGCAACCAATTTGGTATGGGATGCTCATAATTTTATCTTCTCGTTATCACTCAAGAAAATTATGGCAAAAATAGCTTTAGTTCACGATTATTTAGTTCAATATGGCGGGGCGGAGAGGGTGTTGGAATGCTTCACGGAATTGTATCCAAACGCGCCAATATATACTTTAGTGTACAACAAGGAATTGATGCACGGTGTTTTTGCGGACAAAAAAATCAGGACTTCTTTTATTCAAAAATTACCGTTTGCTAAAAAGCATCATCGAATTTTTCCGCAGTTTATGCCCATGGCGATTGAGCAATTTGATTTTTCCAATTATGACATCGTATTGTCAGATTCTTCTAGCTATGCCAAGGGTATCATCACTGGGCCAGATACTTTGCATTTGTGCTATATACACACTCCAATGCGTTATGCTTGGGATGATTGTCAGAAATATACCAGTGATTTTGATTTTCCCAGTATCATCAAGAAGATTGTGCCGTTTTTTATGAATTATATTCGCATTTGGGACAGGGTCAGCGCTGAGCGTCCGGACAAAATCATTGCCAATTCAAATTTCGTGGCTAAGCGCATCAAGAAATATTATAAACGTGATAGCACTGTCATTCATCCGCCAGTGGATGTGGACAGGTTTTATATGAGCAATGAAAATGACGGATCATTTCTAATGGTGGGAAGACTCGTAGCGTATAAACGTCATGACATTACAATCAAAGCTTTCAATAAGTTGGGGTTTAAATTGAAGATTATTGGTCGCGGTCCAGAAATGAAAAGATTGCAGAAATTAGCCAAATCAAATATCGAGTTTTTTGGTCGGGTGCCGGATTCTGAATTGCCGAAATATTATGCCAAGTGTAAGGCTTTTTTGTTTCCACAAGAAGAAGATTTTGGAATTGTAGCTATGGAGGCCTTGGCCTCTGGCAAGCCGATTGTGGCTTTCCGAGGAGGGGACGTAGTAGAACATGTAGAAGAAGGCAAATCAGGCATATTTTTCGAATCTCAGACCGTTTCAGACATCGTGGAGGCCGTGCAGAAGTTGGATACTTTGGAATATAATCCGGAATATAACCGAGAAAAGGCCAAAAAGTTTGACAAAAGACTATTTAAGGCTAGAATAAAGGAATATATAGATGCGCAGTATATGGATTTTAAGAGCAAATAAAAAATGGTAGATTTTAGGGCGAGTAGTGTTTTTGATAAATTTTGTAATTTCCAATTTCAAATTTTCAATTTCCAATGAATTTTCAATGACTAAATTTTCAAAATTTTAAAATTGAAAATTTGAACATTGATTATAAATTGTAAATTGATCATTGAAAATTTAAATATATGGAGCTTAAGGAGTATCTAAAAATCTTCAAAGACAATTTTAAATTATTTGTATCCATTGTTGCAATTGTTATTCTTGCTACTTTTGCTTATTTCACTTTGAAACCAATTTCATTTTCAGCTTCGTTGGCTTTGAATATCACGCGCAGTGGCTTTCAACAAACCGCTGATTATCGCTATGACGATTTTTATCGTTTGCAGGCGGATGAAAAATTTGCCGAGACTGTGGTGGAATGGCTCAAGAATGCGCGCACAGCAGCAGATGTTTTGGATGAAGCAGGGATGAATTCAAATGTTTTGAGTTTGCGTCAATTGTCCAAGACTTTTGTGGCAGAAAAACTTTCTTCACAAATAGTGTCAGTTTCTTTTTCGGCAAAAGATGAAAATTCAGCCAAGAAAATTTCAACGGCAGTTTTGGAGGTTATTGGAAGAAATACAGAAAGTTTGAACAAGAATCAAGATGAAAATACTTGGTTTGCGGTGGTGGCGCAAAATCCAGTCATCGTGCAGGATCGAATTATCCCGTCAATCTTGTTGCTAGCTTCATTGGCAATGGGAATGTTTTTGGGATTTTGGATTGTGATGCTGAAGCATTATTTGAAATAATAATTAGGATGTTATCCCGCACTAATTCCAATAAAGTTTTGGTGTAAAGAGATAATTTTGTTTGCGAACTCGCCTGCGGCTACGTTTTAATTGAAATAATTTTTTTAGATAGCGAATTAGTGAGGGATGCTCATTTTTGTGGCTTCTCGCTTCGCTCAAGACAAAAATGGCACGAATCGGAATTGATGTCAGATGCTTAGCGGAAGGTCGGCGAACAGGAGTTGAGGAATATACTCGCAATCTTTTGCAAAATATTTTTACTTTGGACACACGGGATGAATTCATCCTTTTTTTCAATTCTTTTCGTTCTGCGAAAGCCGACTTTGCTTGGGTTGAAAAATATCCCAATGTGACACTCAAAAAATTTAATTGGCCAAACAAATTATTGAATTTTTTGTTTTGGTATTTGAGCTGGCCAAAAATTGATCAGCTAATTGGTGGGGCTGATATTATTTTTATGCCCAACATAATTTTTGGCAGTATGAGTCGGAAAACTAAACTGATTTCAACTATTCATGATTTGTCATTTGAGCGATATCCAGAAACTTTTTCTTGGGTCCGGAGGTTTTGGCATATGTTTATCAATCCGAAAAAAATCTGTCAGCGTTCTGACAAAATTATCGCCATTTCCAATTCAACCAAGCGGGACATTGTGAATTTGTACAAAATAAATCCAGACAAGATTTCAGTCAGTTACAATGGGATTTCGGAAAAATTTAAAATTGTTGATCGCAACAATGAAAATTTGATTAGGGTCAAAGAGAAATATAAGTTGCCATATAAATTTATTTTGTATCTTGGTACCATTGAGCCACGCAAAAACATCTCTGCCATCATTCAGGCCTATGCGCAACTGCAAAAAGATGCGGCTGAGGCTGGTCAAGCTGAGATGGCAAAATATAAGCTAGTGATTGCTGGGTCGCAAGGGTGGCTGAGTAAGAAGATCTTTGCGGAAATCGAGCAATCTGATTGCAAGAATGATATTGTGTTGGTTAAGTTCGTGGAAGAAGACGACAAGGAATTTGTTTTGAATTTGGCGTCACTCTTTGTCTATCCATCCAAATTCGAAGGCTTTGGCTTTCCTCCTTTGGAAGCTATGGCATGTGGTGTGCCAACAATCATTTCCAACAATTCATCCTTGCCAGAAATCGCTGGCCTAGGAGCAATCATGATTGATCCAGATAGGCCGGATGAAATTTTGCATGCCATGCAAGAAATTCTTTCAAGCACGCAGCTACGTGAAAAACTAATTATTCGCGGTTTGGCACAAGCTAAAAAATTCACTTGGACAAAACCAGCTGAGGACTTTTTGAAGCTGATCAATAAAATATGAAACAAAAAACAGCTCTAGAAATTTTGAAACTCGGACATAATATTTTTTTGACTGGTCCGGCTGGCAGTGGCAAGACCTATTTATTGAAACAATATATCGATTATCTGAAAGAACGAAATGTTAGTGTGGCTATCACGGCTTCAACTGGTATTGCGGCCACGCACATGAATGGTCAAACTATTCATAGTTGGTCTGGCATGGGCATCAGTGAGACTTTCACGGAAGCAGATTTCAAAAAACTTAAAAGCCGAAATTATCATCAAAAGCGTTTTGAAAAAACACAGGTGCTCATCATTGATGAGGTTTCGATGTTGCACGCGCATCAGCTAGACATCATCAACAGTATTTGCAAAAAATTCAAAGAACCTTTTCTGCCTTTTGGTGGATTGCAAGTCATTCTGTGCGGTGACTTTTTTCAGTTGCCACCCATCACAAAATTTGGCCAAGAAACTTTTTTAGTCAATCAATCAGATGCTTGGGAAGAGATGCGTCCAAAAGTTTGCTATCTGGAAGAGCAACATCGGCAAGAAGATCGGCAAATGCTCCAAATTTTAAATGACATTCGCACACGGTCTTGTGATGAAAAAACTATGCAGCTTTTGACAGCGCGAGCCAATAAAGAGATTAAAAATAAAATCACACCGACTAAGCTTTATACGCACAATGCCAATGTGGATGTGATTAATGATGCGCAATTGCAAAAAATCCAAGAAGAACCGCGCACATTCAAAATGACTTGCACGGGCATCGAATATATTGCTAATTCAGTGAAGAAGGGATGTTTGGCACCAGAAACGTTGGTGCTCAAGAAAGGTGCGGTGGTGATGTTTGTGAAAAACAATTTTGAAGCGGGCTATGTCAACGGCACATTGGGTGAAGTCACTGGTTTTACGGCCAAAGGCATTCCAATCGTGCATACTAGTGCTGGCAAGATGATCATTGCCACGCCTGAAAAATGGTCAATTGAAGAAGATGGTTTGCCTCTGGCTACTATCAGTCAAGTGCCGTTACGTTTGGCCTGGGCCATCACCATTCACAAAAGCCAAGGCATGACTTTGGACGCCGTGGAAATGGATTTGAGCAAGGCTTTTGAATACGGCATGGGCTATGTGGCCTTGTCGCGCGTTCGCACTTTGGCGGGCATCAAACTGCTTGGCATCAACGCACGCGCCTTGCAAGTGAATCCGAAAGTTTATGAGTTGGATAAATTGTTAAAAGAACTTTCTAGGGAAAATGTCGCAGAGCATAAATTAGCTAAGAAGAAAAAATAGCGGAAAAGGAGCTAAGCTCCTTTTTTTGGTGTTTTGGTGGTATAATTGGACTATGAGGATTGGCATTGATGCGCGCTTTTTTGGGATCAAACAAAAGGGTCTCGGGCGCTATACACAAAAATTGGTTGAGAATTTAGAGAAGGTTTCGGTGGGTGACGGGAACGAGTATTTGGTGTTTCTCAAAAAGGAAAATTTTGAAGAATATCAACCTAGCAATCCAAATTTTAAGAAAGTTTTAGCTGACTATCAATGGTACACCTTTGCTGAGCAGGTGTATTTTCCTTGGACTTTGTATAGACATAACTTGAATCTGGTGCACTTTCCACATTTCAATGTGCCAATAACGTATTTCAAAAAATTTGTCGTAACTATTCATGATTTGACCTTGTTGCATTTTCCGACAGTGCGCAATAGTACTTTGCATCCAATTTTCTATCGTTTGAAATTTTTAGCCTATCGTATGGTAATTCACTTGGCCATTGTGCGTGCCAAGCGCATCATCACCATCTCGCAATTTACCAAAAAAGACATTATAGATAATTATGGCAAGGCAGTGGAAAAGAAGATTTTTGTGACTTATGAATCAGCGGAGGATCATTGTATGTTTAGTGCTAAAAATGCGCAAGAAATTTTGCAAAAATATGCTATAATAAAACCATATCTGATTTATGTGGGCAATGCCTATCCACACAAAAATTTGGAGAGGTTGGTTAGTTCCTTTGCTCAGGTTTTAGAAAAAAATTCGCAGTTGCAATTAGTGTTGGTTGGCAAGCGTGATTATTTTTATGATCGTTTGCGCAAGCTGATAGTCGAACGGAAGATTGGCAACATCGTTCTGTTGTCAGACATTTCTGATCACATATTGGACTTGTTGTTTCATCAGTCACTGGCTAATGTTTTCCCGTCACTCTATGAGGGATTTGGCTTGCCACCATTGGAAGCGATGAGCAAAGGTGTGCCAGTTATCTCCTCAGATCATCCATGTATGCGAGAAATGTTGGGCGAAAGCGCTTATTTCTTTGATGGTCTCAGTGTAGATTCAATTGCGCAAGCTATGCTGAGGATAATCAGTGATGAAAAATTGCGCAAAGAATTGATTGAAAAAGGATTTGAGCAAACAAAAAAATATAGCTGGAAGAGAATGGCACAAGAAACACAATTGATTTATGAAAATATATTAAGTTGATGCAAAACAAAAATCGAAATAAAATAATCCCACAGATGTTCGATGTGAAGCCAGTTAATGCGACTGGTGATTTGGATTTGGAAAGAATTAATCGTGGCAGTAGAATTTTGCAATTTGAACGACCTGAAAAAGTTGCAAAATCAAAAACTGTTTTGCCACAGAATTTCGGACAACATTTTCAAGATATCAAGTACGGCGATGACACTGTGCACAATGTCATTTTGAAACCAGAAGAGAAGAAGATTCCAATGATCTATCGTTTTGGCGAGGCTTTTCCTTCAGAGAGTGTGCCGGTTATTTTTCAATCTGAATATCAAGTTCCAAAAATAGTTGCACAGGAGGAAATTGTACCAATTATGGGGAAGGCTGTGCAAACTCCAAAAGAATCAATTGTATTTAACTCTGAATATTTTGCGCCGCAAGAAACTGTTGCGCCAGAAAATCCGATTTTGCATGAAGAAATTTCATTGTATCCAGAATTGGAGAATGTGCAAAATGTGAATGTTGATTTCGGACAGAAGTTCCAAATGGAGAAAGAGTTGTCTCAAAATAATTTTTTTGAAGAAGTTGAGGAATACAAAAAATATTCTGGAATTGCTTGGTCGGAAATTTTTGCGCTTAATAATTATAAAAAATTTGCTTTCTCTTTTTCGAGCATGGCAACGATCATTTTCTTTGTGATTTTTGGCATTAGCTTTTTCAATCGTGGCATGAAAATCAAGGATGATGTTCTGGGCACAGGCAAAGATGCTTATGTAAATTTGGCTATGGCTAAAGAAAATATTGCGGGCAAGGATTTTGAAAAATCAAAATTTGAATTCAATGAGGCCTATGATAAATTTAGTGAAATTTCCCAAAATATTGATAGTCTTGGAAAAGTTTTGGTTGAATCATCATGTTTTGTTCCATTTTTGTCTAAACTTTCTTCGGGGGCGCACATTGCGCAAGCTGGCAAAGACATCTCACGTATGGGAGTTTTAGCAGGTGAAATTATGCAGATGACAGATGGCATTAAAAATCCACTCGACAAAAACAACAGCTCAGTTTCTTTCTTGAAGATTTTCCAAGACGCAGACAATAATTTGAAAGAAATTCAGATCCTAATTGATGATTTGCAAGACAATTTAGATGCGGTGAATGTTTCGGATATTCCAGAAGCTCAGCGAGCGCAATTTGTTGATTTGAAGGGCAAACTGCCAGATGCAAAATATTTTGTAACTAACTTCTCGGATAATAGCAAGATTTTCACGGATGTTTTGGGTGGCAATGGTCCAAGAAAATATCTTTTCCTCTTTCAAAACAATCAAGAGATGCGCGCCACTGGTGGGTTTATTGGAACCTATGGTCTGATGGATATTTCCAATGGCAACATTAAAAAGTTTTTTATTGATGGAATTTTCAATCCAGACGGACAGTTGAAAGCGCAAGTTATTCCGCCAGCGCCAATCCAGAAAATTTCAGCTGCCTGGAGCTTGCATGACAGCAATTGGTTTCCAGATTTTCCCAAGTCGGCTGAGAAGGCTGCTTGGTTTTATGAAAAAACTGGTGGTCCAACGGTGGATGGTGTAATTACAATGACTCCAATGGTGATGCAAAAACTTTTGGCAGTAACAGGACCAATTGAAATGCCAGACTATGGCGTGACAGTGGACAGTGAGAATTTCATTGAGCAAATTCAATATGAGGTTGAAGTAGATTATGATAAAGAATTGAATGAACCAAAAAAGATTCTGGCGGATTTAGCCCCGAAGATTTTGGATAGAATCTTCGCGACTAAGAATTTTGCGGATATGGCTAAGACGATGAATGTTTTGATGCAGAGCTTGAACGAAAAACAAATCCTTATCTATTCAAAAAATTATGAAATTGAAAAAATCATTTCGCAAATGGGTTGGTCAGGCGAAGTTTTGAGTACGCAAAAGGATTATTTAAGTGTGATCAACACCAATATTAATGGTTATAAAACTGATGGCGTGGTGGATGAGACGATCTCACATAAAGCTGAAATTCAACAAGATGGATCTGTGATTGACACTGTGACGGTTAGACGTCATCATAATGGAGGCAGTCTAGCTAAGGAGTGGTGGAACAAAGTTAATGCTGATTATATGCGAGTCTATGTGCCTAAGGGTTCCACTTTGATTTCAGCCTCTGGACAGACGCGTGAATTCAATTCACCGCCGCTAGATTATAAAACCCTAGGCTTCAAACATGATGCGCAAATTCAGACAGAAGAAGATTTAATTGTGATTGATGAAGATAGTGGTACGCGTGTTTATGATGATGGTGACAAGACTGTGTTTGCCAATTGGGTTTATGTGAGCCCACAAGAAACTGTTGAAGTAATCTATAAATATTTGTTGCCATTCAAGATTTTTACCAACTCAACAGATGCTGCAGCCGCCGACAGTTATTCATTGTTGGCACAAAAACAATCCGGTAGTGTGGGAAGTCAATTGATTTCAGAAATCAGTTATCCGAATAACTTCAAAACAATTTGGAATTATCCAGAGGATGCCACACAGGAAGGCAAGTCATTTAAAAAGGAAACTGATTTGAAGTCAGATAAATTTATTGGTGCGGCATTTGTTAAAGAATAGGTGTGATTTTTTTGACGGGGCTTATCCTGTCAAATAGCAGCAATATTTCTCTGTTTAAGTTTAACAAACAGATTAAATACATAAGGCAGTAGGATTAAATTAATTTTTTATTTGACAGGATAAATGATTCAAAAACTTCTCAAAGATAATTTTTTGATGAACTCTCGTCCGACTGAGTCGGTGATTTCAGCGGCTTTTGTAATCACAGTGGCTGGTCTATTGAGTAATCTTTTGGGCTTGGTACGCGATCGAATGCTCGCTTCAACTTTCGGCGCAGGTGACACACTAGATGTCTATTATGCGGCCTTTCGGGTGCCAGATTTGATTTACAATCTGTTGATTTTGGGCGCGATGAGTGCGGCTTTTATCCCAGTGCTTACTGGACTGCGCAGTCAGGACAATGATGAAGAGGCTTGGAAATTGACCAATGGCATTATGAATCTGGCCTTGTTATTTATTGTGCTAATTTCTGCTGTATGTGCGATTTTTACACCATTTTTGATGAAGTTACTTACACCTGGATTTTCACCAGAAAAAATTGAAAGCGTCGTGTTGTTCACACGCATTATGTTTTTGAGTCCGATTCTGTTGGGCATCAGCGGAATCATGGGTGGAGTGTTGACTTCTATGAAGCATTTTATAGTCTATTCCGTGGCGCCACTTTTGTATAACATTGGAATTATTTTTGGTATCGCGGTGTTGGTGAGATTTTTGGGAGCAGTTGGCTTGGCTTGGGGCGTGGTGTTTGGCGCTTTGATACATATGTTATTGCAATATGTGACGGTGCGAAAATTAGGCTATAAGCACAGTTGGGAATTTGTTTCAGCCTGGAAAAATAAAAATGTGCGCAAAGTTTTCACTTTGATGTTGCCGAGAATGACGGGTATTGCCATTAGTCAATTCAATTTGATGATTATTACAATTTTTGCTTCAACTTTGGCTGCTGGCAGCTTGGCCGTTTTCAATTTTTCCCAGAACTTGGCCAGTGTGCCATTTAGTGTGTTTGGCATTTCTTTTTCCATTGCCGTTTTTCCAACCCTAGCGGCTTTGGCGGCTAAAGATGAGAAAGAAAAATTTGTGCAGGCATTTTCGGAAACTTTTCGTCAGATCTTGTTCTTTGTTATTCCGCTCAGTGTGTTTATGATAGTACTCCGCGCACAAATTGTGCGAGTAGTTCTAGGCGCCGGTAAATTTGATTGGGAGGACACCATTTTGACTTTTCAATGTTTGGGAATTTTGGCGTTCAGTTTGTTTGCGCAAAGTGCAGTGCAACTGCTCGCTAGATCTTTTTATGCTTTGCAAGATACAAAAACTCCATTCTATATCGCTATTGTGGTAGAAGCGATAAATATTATTGCAGTGGTTTTGCTGATTGGTCATGTGCAGATTTTGAGCTTAGCTATTGCTTTTTCGTTGGCCAACATCGTGCAAATGTTTTTATTGCTATTTTTCTTGCGCGCGCGCTTTGATAATCTGGATGATAAGAATATCATCAGGTCACTTTCCAAAATTGCAGTGGCCTCCATTGTGGCAGGCATTGGCATTCAAATCACAAAATATGGCATTGCTTCGCTGATGAATCTAGATACATTTCTAGGCGTTTTTGTGCAACTGGTTATTTCATTAACTGTCGGATTTGCAATCTTTATTGGTATCAGCCATTTCTTGCGCCTGGAAGAATTCATTCTGTTCCGTGACTCCTTCACTCGCAAAATCTTCAAAAACAAACAAATCATCCTCGAAAGCACGGAAGAGGTAAGTGGGATATAAATATGATACGATAATGCTAAAAAAGAAACTAATATTTTTGAGGTTATCCTCAGTTCTTGATTATTCTGCGATTCTGGGCTAAGCTAGATATACTATGAACCAGAAAAATGTTCGAAATTTTGCAATAATTGCTCACATCGATCACGGGAAATCCACTTTGTCTGATCGTTTTTTGGAATTGACCAAGACTGTGGAAAAGCGTGATATGAAGGCACAGTTGCTGGATCAGATGGATTTGGAGCGTGAACGTGGCATCACCATCAAGTTGCAGCCTGTGCGAATGAACTATGAGCTGGATGGACAAAAATATGTTTTGAATTTGATCGACACTCCAGGGCATGTCGACTTTGGTTATGAAGTTTCTCGGTCGTTGGCGGCCGTGGAAGGTGTGGTGCTGTTGGTGGATGCCACCAAGGGCGTGCAAGCGCAGACTTTGTCGAATTTGTATTTGGCGATTGAACAAGGCTTGGAGATTATTCCAGTGGTCAACAAAGTTGACTTGCCCAATGCCGATGCGCCGAAAGTGAAAAAAGAAATCATTCATGTTTTGGGTTGCAAGGAAGAAGAAATTTTTGAAGTGTCTGGCAAAACTGGCTTGGGGGTGGACAAACTTTTAGAAGAAATTGTGCGCACAATTCCACATCCGCGAGGCGACGCCGAAAAGCCTTTGCGGGCTTTGATTTTTGATTCAAAATATGACACATACAAAGGTGTGGTGGCCTATGTGCGAGTTTTGGATGGTCGCGTGAAGCGTGATGATGAAGTCACAATGATGGCTGGTATGGCAGATAGCGATGTAGTGGAGGTTGGCTATTTCAAACCGGATATGCAAAAATTCGATCTTCTGACGGCGGGCGATATTGGTTATTTGGCTACCGGTTTTAAGAGTGTGGAATTTTGTCGCGTGGGGGACACTATAACTAACTCACGAATGTACGCGAATGATAAGCGAATGAAAACGAATTTAATTGTGCCGTTGCCGGGATATAAAAAAGTGACCCCGATGGTGTATGCTTCTTTTTATCCAACTGAAGGTGATGATTATAATTTCATGCGCGATGCGTTGGACAAATTGAAACTCAATGATGCTGCTTTTGAATTTGAGCCGGAATCAAGTCAAGCGCTGGGTCGTGGTTTTCGTTGTGGATTCTTGGGCATGTTGCATTTGGAAATTATTCAGTCGAGATTGGAACGAGAATTTGAAATCAGCCCAACCATCACTACGCCGAGCGTTGTGTATGAAATTGAAGTGAAAAACAAACCTGGGCGCACCAAGATTTATTCAGCTACGGAAATGCCTGATGCCTCAGTCCTAGACAAAATTTATGAACCCTATGCCAAGCTGGACATCATTTCACCCGCAACCTATCTAGGCTCAATCATGGAGGTGATGCGCAACACGCGTGGGCAATATGTGAACACGGAATATATTGACAGTGAACGAATCATTTTGACTTTCGATTGTCCATTGACGGATGTGATCACGAATTTGCATGATGATTTGAAGAGTGCTTCTTCAGGTTATGCTTCACTTAATTATGAAATCAGGGATTATCGGTCGAATGATTTGGTGAAGATGGATATTTTGGTGGCCAATGAAAAATATGATGCTTTTTCACGCATCGTGCCGAGGGAAAAGGCAGTTAGTGAGGGGAAGGCGATTGTGGAAAAATTGAAAAACTCTGTGCCGAAACAAAACTTTTTAATTGTTTTGCAGGCAGCTATCGGTGGAAAAATTATTGCGCGAGAAAACATTCAACCTTATCGCAAAGATGTGACGGGCTATCTATATGGGGGTGACGTGACCCGAAAAAACAAACTTCTAGACAAACAAAAGCGTGGCAAGAAAAAAATGAAAAACCTTGGCAAGGTCAATATTCCATCGGATGCTTTTTTGGCGGTGTTGAAGAAATAGATTATTATAATACAAATGATGCGAATCCGCCGCGGCGGATGCAAATCTACGAATATGCGAATCGCTTTAAGATGTAAACATAATAAAAATAAAAAATATGAACAAGAGTAATTTAGTTTTTTTGGACACCGAGACTACGGGTATTGGGGCAGACGGTCGCTTATGTCAATTGGCTTATTCTTTTTCCGGCAAAGAGTCGGAAGCGCTTTTTAAGCCACCAGTGCCGATTGAAATTGAGGCCATGTCGGTGACGCATATCACTAATAAAATGGTGGCCGACAAAGAACCTTTTGATGGATCGCAGATGAAAAAAGAGGTGGAAAGCATTTTCTTGGGTGACAATATTCTGGTGGCTCATAACGCGCAATTTGACGCGGGAATTTTGAAGCGTGAAAACATTGAGATAAAAAATATTATTGACACTTTGAAAATCGCCCAACATTTGGATGTGGATGGTGAAATTCCGAAATATAATTTGCAATATTTGAGATATTATTTTGACTTGGAAGTGACGGAAGCCTGTGCTCATGACGCTCTGGGCGATGTGCGTGTTTTGGAACGACTTTTTGAGAGATATTTCCAACAAATGTTAATTGATTTTGGAACAGAAGAAAAAGTGTTGCAAGAAATGATGGAAATTTCTGCACGGCCAGTTTTGATCAAAAAATTCAACTTTGGAAAATATATAGGAGAGAAAGTGAGTGAAGTAGCTAAAAAGGATTCAGGCTATCTTGCATGGCTTTTCAACCAAAAAGTTATGGCGCGTGAGAATGGCTTGGAAAATGATGAAAACTGGATTTTCACTTTGGACAAATACTTGAATCCCAATAAATTGTTCTAATAGTTGTCTTGTGACGTAAAATTTGATAAGATGTACACATAATTAAAAATGAGATTTGATGTCACTTGTATGAATATAAAAAGGAGAAATAAGCTAATACATAGGCTTTGGGTGGTGATTTCTGTTTTGGCTGTTTTGGCGATGATTGGTTTTACAGTTGCACCAGCCTTGATGTATATGTAAATAATTCTATGAATGACAAAAAAAAAGTTAGCCTGGTTTTAATAAAAGTCAGTTTGTTAATGGGGATGGTGGTTCTGGGATTTGTCATTTTTGCAATTTACAAGGAGACGCAACAGAAAAAGCAAAAACAGCTCGTTATTGATGCTTTGATAGAAGAAAAAAATCGTATCAATCGAGACAACGCTACTATGCAGGAAAAATTAGCGTATTATAGTAGTAGTGATTATGCTGAAAAAAAAAGCAGAGAATTAAATATGCAAAGTCCAGATGAACATCTGATTGTGGTTAAACCAAGTATGATTAAGAAAAATATAATTGAACAACTAGTTAACATTAGCAGCCAAGAAAAAAAAGAGTCTTTGTCAAATTATCAAAAATGGTGGAATTATTTATTTAAATATTAATTTATGATGAAAGGAAATATCAAAAAAAGAACAATTATTATATCAGGCTTGCTGATACTTGTAACGTTTGTTTTGACGGTAGCAGTCTTATTTTATGGCTTTGGTGTGCGTAATGCAATTATTAGCAGAACAGTGAATTGGTTGCATTTTCCAGTGGCTATTATCTCTGGGAACGTTTTTGTGACCGCTGGTGAATTAGCTGATAATCTATCTTCAGTGAAAAAATTTTATGAAAATCAAGATTTTTCTGATGTTGGGTATCGAGTCGACTTTACCACAGCTGATGGGCAAAATAGATTGAAAATAAAAGAAAAAGATTTGCTAAATAAATTAATTGAAAACAATATCGTTGAAAAATTAGCCATTAGTAGAAACATCATTATTAGCAAAGCAATGGTTTCACAGAATGTGAGTCGAAAAATTTCACAATTATCTGATAATGGTGAATATGTTTCGAAAACCATGATGAATTTATATGGTTGGACGCTTGACGACTTTGAAGAAAAAATAGTTCAACCAGATATGTATCGTGAAGAATTGGAGAAAAATATGCGTGAGAATGATATGGATTTTATCAAAGCAAAGAATAAGATAACACAGGCACAGAGTGAATTAAAAAATGGAACGGATTTTGTTGATGTAGTTAAAAAATACTCCGAAGGAGATAGCAGTCGAAATGGCGGTGATTTGGGTTGGTTCACATTTGATCAGATGATGCCTGAGATTGCCACGACCGCTTTCATTGTAAAGAAAGGTGAACGAAGCGATATAGTTGAAAGTTCAATTGGCTTTCATATTGTTCAAGTGGATGATAAAAAGATAGAAGATGGAATAAGCAAGGTTAGGATTAGTCAAATTATTGTGCGTAAAAAGAATTTTTCTGATTGGCTCTTGGAGCAAGAAAAAAATATGCGTGTAATAATCCCAATCAAAGAATATCGCTGGAATAAAGAAAATGCTACCGTTGATTTCGTGAATACTGATATGCAGGATTTTGAAAAGAATCTGTATACTAATTCAGCAGGAGATATCTCAATAATATTCTAGTTAATAAATAATTTTTTAAAATCACCCAGTTAAATAGTTGGCAAGGCCGAATTTAACGGGGTAAAAACATATGTTAAAAGCAATAGTAAATGACGATCTTTGTATCGGATGTGGGACTTGTGAATCCCTTTGTTCATCAGTGTTCAAAATCGAAGATGGAAAATCCAAGGTTATCTCGCAAGAATGTGGGGATTGCAATTGCCAAGAAGTAGCTGATAGTTGTCCAGTAAGCGCAATTTCTGTTGAATAATCTTGTAGGTATGCAAGGAAAAGACTTGAAATGGGCTGATTTGTTTTTGCCAGCAGAAAATGATATAGTAGGGATAGTAAGTAGTAAGAGTCTGTTCAAAATCTCACCGCTTATTTTAAAACTAAGATATTGCAAGCCTTGCTAAAATCTTCTAATTTCGGCTGCAAACCCCTCAAAGCTCGTCAGGTTATCTCGATAGCCTTTCTCACTTTTCATGGTTTCCTGCCTGCTGGCAGGTCGCTCGAAATTAGAAAATTTTATCTAGGCATGAGATTTTGAACAGGCTCTAATTTTTTTGAAATGTTTTTACGATTTCAACCACTTTTGCAAAGTCTCATTTTTCTCCTTGGCTTGGAGTTGATTTTGTGGAAAGAGGAGTGGGTAGGTTGGATAATTTCAGCATTGTTGATAATTTCAGCCTATGGAGCTAAAAAAATTGGAGGTAGATGGTTTTTTGCAATTCTGCCAATTTTTTTCACCCTGTCTTCCGTGACACTGCTATATTTAATAACCATGTCCTTGGAAGAACAAATTTTCATTGTGTTGGCTTCAGGAATGTATTATTTGTCACTTTTTGGGGCCTATCGCTTGGGACTCTATGCTGGCGATCAGACAGCTAGGGGGATGAATATGGCAGCTATGACTGCGACAATTTTCTTTACTTATTCAGCCTCCTATGGGATGTATCTGAATTTTTTTGTACCCTTGTATTATTTAATGACTGTTTATTTATTAGTAACACTTTTTGTCAGTTATCAATATTTTTTGATTATTAAGCCAGATAATCAAAAAACTGCTTGGATTTATAGTTTTTTATTAGCACTGGTTATGTCAGAGCTTATTTGGACGATGAATTTTTGGCCATTTGGATATTTGACTACAGGAGTGATTGCCCTTATACTATATTATGTTCTTTGGGATCTTGTGCAAAGTTTTTTATTGAATCTTTTAAGTAAAAAAAGAGTGGTAGCTAATATGGTTTTCTTTTCAGTAATAATTAGTTTAGTGTTGCTTAGCGCGAAATGGCTACCGGTTGTATAGTCAAAAGTCTATAAAATTTTTAAAGTTAAAAAAATGACAAAAAAAATTACTAAAAAAATTATTTTTATTTTAGTTTTAATGGTTTTCGGCGGATTTGGCGGTGTGATTGCAGATCGCTATTTCTTTCCATATCTCAGCACAACCAAGCTTTTTTCAAAATATGAATTTTTAAAAAAGGGTTCAGAAGATATTACTATAATTAATCGAACTGAACAGATAACAGTCAAAGAGGAAACCTCCATTAGCAAAATTGCTAATCAAGTTTCATCTTCAGTGGTGAATATTGTGTCATATGCCGACAATGGCGCCAAGGGTACAAGCGCAAAAAATGCTGTGGCTTCAAAAAATGGTACGGGAGTAGTTGTAACAGGAGATGGAATAGTTATGACATATGCCTCAGCTATCAATTTGGTAGATTCAAAATATCAGGTAATGACTTATAACGGTGCTGTATATGAGGCGAGCCTTTTTGGTGTCGATAGTTTTAGCAATTTAGCCTTTCTGAGCATCAACGCTGACAATCTTTCATCAGCTTCATTTGCTGACTCAGATAACATTAGGGGTGGTGAAAAAGTGATTGCCGTGGCTAATAGTTTTGGCTCATATACAAATCGTTATGCTGCCGGACTCATTAGTGATTTTAATCCGGAATATAATTTAGCTGGGTTTGGATTGTCGTCATCGGAAAAATTGGAAGGTGTTTATGAGGCTGATTTAAATTTTCAAAAATATTTTATTGGTGGATCAGTAATTGATTATACTGGACAAATAGTGGGAATGGTGGGTGCGATTGAAAAAAATAATATGCAAAGTTTTTTTCTAATCCCATCGAATAAAATTAAATTGGTAATTGAAAGAGCTATTAAAAAAGAGCTTGGAATGAATCCAACCTTAGGCATATACTATGTGCCACTCTCTAAAATTTATGCGTTGCAAAATAATCTAGGTGTTGAAGCTGGCGCTTTGATCTATTCAGCTTCTGGTCAACAAGGTTTGGCGGTTATCACTAATTCTCCCGCACAAGCGGCGGGACTAAAATTAAATGACATCATTACGGCAGTTAATGATCAGAAAATAACTTTGGAAAAATCTTTGCCAGACCTACTTTATTTGCACAAAAAAGGTGAGAAGATTGATTTGACAATTTTACGTGATGGGATGGAGATTATGATTACGGTCAAATTGTAAGAACCCACTGAATTTATCTTACATGCTTTCATTGCGTTATTTTATTGACAAAATAGCTTAAGTATATTATATTGGCAGTGGTGTTGAAATCAGGGATAAATATCAGATGGAGGGAGCAAGATGAAAGACGAAAGCGAAAACAAAAAAGAAATTGTTGAAGATGCTACTACCAATAATGCTGCTGGTGGTAACGACACAGAACCTGTTATGTTGCAATGTCCTTCGTGTTCATATCCGTTCTGGTCAGATAGCACTTGTAAGGCTTGCGACCCTTCTTAAGCACTCATCCACCTCATCCACCTCATAGTTTTAGAGCTATGAGGTTTTTTTTGGGCAGATTATTGGTGATCCAGTGAGGTCGGATGAATACGCACTAATTTGAATATTTATTTTTCCAAAATTTTAAGCTCTCCTTCCGGTGTTTCTTCAATTTTGTAGCCAGCTTCAATGATGGCGGCTTTGAGTTTTTCCATTTCTTCGGGAGTGATGGCTGGCATATCATGACCGTGGTCGTGTCCACAACCACAAGAATCTTCTTCAGAATTGTCGTCATCACCGCAACCATGACATTCGCCACCACAACACTCATGTTCTGCAGTTGCCTGCTCAGCCATGGGTGCATCGCTGGTAGCTTTAGCGTAGGCAGGTTCTTCGTGGTCGTGATCACATCCGCAAGGACTATTGTTTGTCATATTATTTTTGCTTAATAATAAAATCGTTATCTTTAATATCTTCGACTATGTAGCCTAATCTGTCAATTGTATCGCGCAATTCATCAGATTTGGCGAAGTCTTTGTTTTGGCGCGCCTCTTTTCTTTCTTCGGCAATTTTTTGCACCGCCTCTGGAATTTCGGCCACTTGCAAAATCAAGCCCAGAACTTTGGCAAAAGTTTCTAAAAGTTTTTTGGCTTCCATTGGATTGCCAAGCAGATTTTCGTCTAGGAGTTTGTTGCCATCAGTCACAAATTGAAAAATCACTGACATAGCTTTGGGCGTGTTCAAATCATCATCCATGGCCGCCTCAAAATCCTGGCAATAACTGTCCAAGGTCATAGCGGAAAGTTTTTCATCAGTGGTCGGTTCATGACTCAAAAGGCGAGAATAGAAATTGTTTATTGTATCAAGGTTTGTTTTGGATTGCGCTAACGAGTCGATGCTGTAATTTATGGGGCTACGATAATGTGAACTAGCTATCCAAAGTCGAATTGTTGAGGCACTATATTCTTTCAATGCGTCCTTGATAGTTGTGAAGTTTCCTAATGACTTGCTCATTTTTACGCCATTGACATTGACCATGCTCCAAAGAGTCCAAAAGTTGGCCATCTTTTTTCCGAGATAGGCTTCATTTTGTGCAATCTCATTTTCATTATGTGGAAAAATATTTTCATTGCCACCACCATGAATATCAAAAGTATCTTGTCCAAGCAAATCACAGGACATAACAGAACATTCAATATGCCAACCTGGGTATCCAAGACTCCAAGGTGATTCCCATTTGAGAATATGTTCTGGAGTAGCTTTGATCCAAAGAGCAAAATCAAGAGGATTTGTTTTTTCTTCATTTATCTCCACTCTTGAGCCAGATATCATATCATCAACATTTCGGCCAGAAAGCTTTCCGTATTCAGGAAATTTTTCAACAGAAAAATAAACAGAACCATTAATCTCGTAAGCGTAACCCTTTTTGATCAAGTCTTGAACGAATTTAATTATTTGCGCAATATATTGTGTTGGACGAGGATTGAATGTAGCTGGCTTTATATTGAGTGCTTTAAAATCTTCTTCGGATGATTCAATATATTTGTTAGCAATCTCTATTGGATTAACTTTCTCAGTCTTAGCCTTTCTCTCTATTTTATCTTCACCTTCCTCAGCGTCATTTACAAGATGTCCAACATCCGTGTAATTCATTATATAACGAACTTCATAACCTGAAAATTCCAAATAGCGACGAATTATGTCCATTGAAACATAACCACGACCATGCCCAAGATGACAATGATCATAGACGGTCGGTCCGCAAACATACATCGAAATCTTGCCAGGGTGAATGGATTTGAATTCTTCTTTTTTTCTGCTCAGGGTATTATATAGATTTAACATAATTTTTTTTATTTAAATTATTCAGTTTGCTAGCAAGGCAAGACACTGGGTGTCTCGCATTCGTAATTCTTGTTGGACAACCCAGTGTCTGAATGTCGGGCGGACTGACTGTCCGCTGAGTACGGAATAAGTCTAGATCCAGCGTTTTATTTTGAAAACGATGAAAGTGATGACAGCGACAAAGAGCATGACGCTGGTGTGAATCACAAACGCATGCGGGCTTTTCCCAAAGGGAATGTCGGCGCTCATGGCTAGGATATTGGAATAAACAGTCATTGGCAACATTACGGCTGAGAAAATTGTTAAAACTTTCATAGTCATATTCAACTTGTTGGAGAGTAGAGAGTTGTTGGTGTCTTCCAATGATTCAATGGTTTCCTTGGTGCTCTCTAGTGAATTCCAAGCTCGAATATTAGTGCCAATGAGTTCTTGGAAATATAGCTTCAAATCTTTATCAATCAAGGCATAGTTGCTTTGGATCAATGATTCGATGACGGAACGTTGTGGTTTCAATGTTCTACGGAAGTTCAAAATGTCTCGTTTGACGACAGAAATTTCCAGTACCATACCTTTTTCATTGCCGGCGAAAATTTCTGCTTCAATATAATCTAATTTTCGCGAGATGTGATCAAGTTTCGGGAAACAAGATTCCAACAACATTTCGATAATGAAATAGAGAAGTTTGGCTGGCGATTCACTCATATATCGATCACGTTGCGCCTTATTTTTTTGAATGTTTTCGAAAAATTCACTCAACTGCCAAATTTCCACATCATGCGCGGTAATCAAAGTGTCTTGGGTAATGACGATGTCCAATTCACCCGGGAAAGTTGTTTTCAAGTTGTTGTCGAAAAGTGGCACATGAATGGTCAAGAAAAGTGAATTGTCGTATTCAGCTGCTTTGGGTCGCAAAGTTGGCGTGGAAAATTCTTCAATCACCAGGGGATGCAAGTTATATTTTTTTTGAACTTTCAAGATGTCATCAGCATTGGGTTCTTGGATATCAACCCAATTGAATTTAGAGGATTTTATTTGTTGCATAAAGCAAATTGTTAAATTGTTATATTGCTAAAATGTTAATATGTTCTAATTTATTCTAGCATAAAAAAAGGATTGACAAAAGATGTAAAAGGTGTAGAATACAAATTATGAAAAAAGCTGTATTATTGCTCATTCGAATCTATCAAAAAACCATTTCTCTGGATCATGGGATTTTGAGCAATTTTTCACAAACTACCGGCTGTCGCTTTCATCCGACTTGTTCGGAATATACCCACCAAGCCGTCAATCGCTTCGGAGTGATGAAAGGAATTGTGCTGGGTTCTAGGCGAGTTTTGCGTTGTCATCCTTGGAATGACGGGGGATTTGACCCGATTCCAGAAAGTGATAAGATTAAAAAATAGGTTTGGTTTAAGATGTTGGCTGTAATAATTTATTAACTTGATTTTTTAGGTGGTAGCCAAGATCTTTGGCTACCACCCTGTTTTTTATATCTTGACAGCTTTTAAAAACAGTATAAAATAACAATTAGCACTCGACTTGACAGAGTGCTAACAGGGATTTATAATTGTAATATAAGATAAAAACAGATAGAGTTTGGTGAATTTGAAAGAAAAATTATTTGCGTGCATTCGTTTAATAATTAGTAATAATTAGCATCCAGTGAATAAAAGACAACAAGAAATTTTTGCAGCCATCATTGAGGAATACACCGAAACAGCTATTCCGGTGGGTTCAAAAGTTTTGGTAGAAAAATATGGTTTTGATATGAGTCCAGCGACCATTCGCAATGATATGAACAAGTTGGAAGAAGATGGATTTTTGCATCAACCGCACATCAGCGCTGGGCGAATCCCAACTGACAAGGGTTACAAATATTTTGTCGAAGAAATCATGGGCGACACGGAACTTTCTTTGGCGGATCAGAAAAAATTGCAAACTGAACTTTTGAAACTCAAAGCGCAAAACCAAAGACTTTCCCGCACAACTGCCAAACTACTTTCGGGACTCAGTGGCAACTTGGCCATCAGCACAATTGAAAAAGATTTTTCTGAGTTTGGCATCAAAGAACTTTTGGGCAAACCAGAATTTCAGGAAGTGGATGAATTTTGCAAAGTGGCGGAAGCCTTGGACTATATTGACGAGAACATTGATTTCATTTTGAAGAATGTCAAAGACAATGAAACGAAAATTTTCATCGGCAAAGACAATCCAATCAAAGGCATTCCAAATTGTTCGTTGGTGGTTTCTCCATACAAAACCAAATCTGGACAGAAAGGCGTGTTGGCAATTATTGGACCAAAAAGAATGAAATATGCCGAGAACAAATCCTTGCTCAATTATGTTCGCAAAATGTTGAGCACGAGTGTGGTGATATTCGCGGTAGTAATTAGTAACTTATAACTAGTAAATTGAAAAAGATATGACAAACAAAAAAGAAAAAATTGAACAAGAGGAGGAATTGAAAGATGTTCCAGAAGAAGTGATAGAAAATGAAATTGATGCAGAGAAATCCCCAGCCGATGAATATTTGGAAGGCTGGAAGAGGTGTCAGGCGGACTTTGAAAACTACAAGAAGCGGCAAGCGGAATCACAGAAAGACTTGCTTCGCTATTCAACTCAAAACATCGTGTTGCAAATTCTGCCAGTGATCGACAATTTCCACGCTTCGACGTCGCACATTCCAGAGGAGCAAAAAGACAATGCGTGGGTGACGGGCATTATGTATATTCAAAAACAACTTGAGCAAGTTTTGGTGGAAAATGGTGTAATGGAAATTGCAGTAAATGTAGGTGATGATTTTGATCCGATGATTCACGAAGCAGTTGATGATATTAAACAAACAGAGAGTGAAAAAAAGAAAGTTTATTTTAAAAATAAAATAAAAAAAGTAGTTCTGAATGGATATGGGATTGATGATAAAATTATTCGAGCAGCTAGAGTGGTTGTTGAATAGCGATAAGATACAAAAAGTTCATTAAATTTTTGATAATTAAAAAACCGCATGCGCTATGCGCTATGCGGTTCCTCCTGACTAGTTTTCAGGGCTTAATTTTTCCCTGCGAATGAATTTTTCCAACTCATTTGCCGTGGTTTTTGTGCCTAGCGCTATTCTGGCTATGCACACTGATTCAGCCCCAAACAATCTAATAAGATTCACAAACTCATCCATTATACATCACCTCCTTTAAATTGAATTTAGTTTAGAATAAAAATGATAAAAAGTCAAGAAGTACATTAGTAATAAATTAATTTAAGAGTGATTGTATTTGAGTGACGACTCAAAATAATAACTCGAATAAAAAAATATGGGTAAAGTATTAGGTATCGACCTCGGGACAACCAACTCTGCAATGTCAGTTGTGGAGGGTGGCAGTCCAGTTATCGTGGAGAACAAAGAAGGTGTGCGAACCACTCCTTCAATGATTGCGATGTCAAAAACTAACGAAAGATTGGTGGGGCTTTTGGCCAAGCGCCAAGCTGTGACCAATCCAGAAAACACTCTGTTTTCTATCAAAAGATTGATTGGTTTGCATTTCAATGATCCAGAAGTGGAACGCGACATGAAAACTATGCCATACAAAATCGTCAAAGCTGGCGAAGGCGTGAAAGTTTTGATGGGTGGCAAAGAATATACTCCGCAAGAAATTTCAGCCATGGTGTTGGCCAAGTTGAAAGCGGATGCGGAAGAAAAATTGGGACAATCAATCACTGAAGCTGTCATCACCGTGCCAGCCTACTTTGATGACTCACAAAGAAAAGCGACCATTGAAGCTGGTGAAATTGCGGGACTCAAAGTTTTGCGCATCATCAACGAACCAACCGCCGCTGCGTTGGCCTATGGTTTCAACAAAAAGAAAGATGAAAAAATTGCAGTCTATGACCTTGGAGGTGGAACTTTCGATATTTCAATTTTGGAAGTTTCTGAAGACACTGTGGAAGTGAAATCAACCAATGGTGACACTCACCTTGGTGGCGATGACTTCGACCAAGTTTTGATTCACTGGATTATTGATGAATTTAAAAAACAAGAAGGTGTTGATTTATCTAAGGATTCATTAGCATTACAAAGAATCAAGGAGTCAGCTGAAAAAGCGAAAATTGAACTTTCAACTGCTGTTGAAACTGAAATTAATCAACCTTTTATCACGGCAGATGCGAATGGACCAAAGCACTTAGTAATGAAGTTGACGCGCGCAAAATTAGAAGAATTGGTTGGTGAATTAGTGCAAAAAACTTTGGAGCCGACCAAGAAAGCTTTGGCGGATGCGAAACTGTCAGTGTCTGACATCAATGAAGTGATTTTGGTTGGAGGTATGACTCGTATGCCATTGGTTTTGCAAACTGTAGAAAAATTCTTTGGCAAAAAACCAAACATTTCAGTAAACCCTGATGAAGTTGTGGCACTGGGTGCTGCCATTCAAGGTGGAGTTTTGCAAGGCGATGTAAAAGATGTTTTGCTATTGGATGTGACTCCCTTGACGCTTGGCATTGAAACAATGGGTGGCGTACGCACCCCGCTTATTGATCGCAATACAACTGTACCAGTTAATAAATCGCAAACATTTTCTACGGCAGCCGATAATCAGCCATCTGTGGAGATTCATATTTTGCAAGGTGAACGAGAAATGGCGGCAGATAACAAAACTCTTGGAAGATTTATTCTGGATGGAATTCCACCAGCTCCACGAGGTATTCCGCAAGTAGAAGTTTCTTTTGATATTGACGCGAATGGAATCTTGTCTGTTAAAGCTAAAGACAAGGCGACCGGCAAAGAACAATCGGTTCGCATTGAGGCTTCAACTGGTCTATCAAAAGATGAAATTGAAAGGATGAAAAAGGATGCTGAAATGCATTCTGAGGAAGATAAGAAAAAGAAAGAATTAATTGAAGTGCGAAATTTGGCTGATACATTGACTTATTCTACGGAAAAAGCTCTAAGAGATGCCGGTGATAAAATTACGGCTGATGAAAAAAAGCCGGTAGAGGATGCAATTGCTGAGCTTAATAAAGTGAAGAATAGCGATGATTTGTCTGATATTAAGGCAAAGACTGAAGCACTCTCTCAAGCGGCTCAAAAAATCGGTGAAAAGCTTTACAAAGCCGCTCAACCGGAACAGCCGACTCCAGGTGCAACTGAACCCGCCTCCGCTGAAGCTACGGGCGCGGCAAAGGAAGCAGAGACTGAAAAAGTCGCAGATTCAAAATAATTAAAAATTTTGATGATAGGAGCAAGAAACAATAAAAGAATTCAAAAAGAGCGGGGGATTTTCTCCCGTTCTTTTGATTAAGTCGCTTATTAATTTGGCAGTGAAATGCCCTGTGAATAACTCCATCCAACAACCGACATTTGACACCTTGTCAAAAAAATGAGCGCATAGTATAATCTAAGTGTGAAAAATACAAACACAAGATGCAATGTGATAGTCGCTAGAAATTTTTCAGGATATCTGAAGGCTTTTGTGTTGTGCGATATTCTTTATGTCAATTGACCGCGGGTAACTCCGTGGTTTTTAAATATCTAAATTTTTTATTATTTAAAACAAAAAGCAACCACTGCGAATTTTTGCAGGGGTTGTGGAAGTAAAAAGGGTATGTTTTTTTCTAATCCGGTGCTGGATATGCAAATATCGATGTTTCTGCTGGCTATTTCGGTAGTAATTTCAATTGTTATCTTTGCTGTCTCCAGAAAAATATTTAAAACTCTGATGTGGTTTTCTATTTTGGCAAATCTTGCATTTTTAGTGAATATTGGTTCATTTATGTACCTCAGCTATAATTTAATCTGGCTTCAATATTTTTCACTACTTATCTGGCCAATCGTAAACATAATTTTAATAATTAAATATTTCAAAAACAAAAATGAAAAGAATCAATAGGCAACTCTTTGTTGTATTTTTAATTTTTACATTTACCGTATCGCCATTATCGCTTACGAACATAGCCACTCTTTTGCAAGTCGATGCATCTCAGGAAATAACTGGTTATCAAGAATGGAATCAGAGTTTGACTATTGATAGCGATGTGACGGTGGCCGCAGGCGCAACGCTTGTTATTAACAAAGGAGTCAATGTCTCTTTCACGCAGAAGTGGTTGAATTTGTATGTGTATGGAACATTGATTGTGAAAGGAACTGGGAGTGCCCCAGTCGCAGTAACTCATCCAAAATCTAATGATTGCCCTAGTCGATTTATCATTTAAAATCTAATCTTGGAGATAGCTAAACAATTAAGGCTATCTCCATGA
>LBXA01000009.1 GCA_000995125.1 Candidatus Moranbacteria bacterium GW2011_GWA2_39_41
ACAGTACTGTGTCTTTTTTTTGTGGTTGCTGGAACGGTAAAACCTATTCGAGTCTCACCAGTAGAACTGGTGGATTACCTTTTGGGAAAAACTATTTAACTGATCTCACCTAATTCAAATGCATGCCGTGTTGAGTGTGATGTTTTCTGGCCACGCGGATACGCGCCATTTCCTTTTCAAGCACTGCTGCTATTCTAGCATATTCACTGTCATCCTCAATTTTTTCTTTCTTCAATTCCTCCGCTCTCTTCCTTGCTTCTTCTGCGCGAGTCAAATCAATCTCTTCAGCCCGCTCAGCGGTGTCAGCCAAAACTATCAAGGCATTGTCATTAAATTCAATAAATCCACCCGAGATAGCCATGCACACATCATTGCCTTTTTCCAATTTCAAACACACCTCACCCGCCTTGAGTGATGCAATATATGATCTGTGATTTGGCAAAATCGTAACCTCTCCATCCGTCACTGGCAAAGTTGCTTGCAAAACTTCTTCATCGAAGACAGTTTTTTCGGGAGTTACAATTTTGAATTTTATTTTGTTTGTCATATGGTTTATTTTTTACCCTGTCAAATAAGATTTGAGCCTGCTTTTTATATATCTTTTTCCATAAGTTGTTTTCAAATACTTCTCTCTATGTGTGGCATCTTGTTGATTTAAACACGCCTCATAATAAATTAACTTCAGAGGCCTTCTGTCTTTTGTTGATTCTATTTTTCCATCACGATGAAGCTCAAATCTTAATTTTAAATTTTTAGTATAACCTGTATAATTTTTATTATCTTTCTTGCTTTGGAGGACATAAACATAATACATCGCCTTGCTAAAATTTAAAATTTATTTGACAGGGTGAATCTCATCAATTACCCCTTTCATATAAAATTCCTGCTCTGGCAATTCGTCATATTCACCAGCCAAGATGGCCTTGAATGATTTGATAGTGTCAGCAAGGCGCACATATTTTCCAGGAGTTCCAGTGAATTGTTCTGCCACGAAAAATGGCTGTGACAAAAATTTTTGAATCTTTCTTGCTCTAGACACAATCACCTTGTCTTCATCGGACAATTCTTCCATACCCAAAATAGCGATAATATCTTGCAAGTCCTTATATCTCTGCAAAACTTTCTGCACGCCACGCGCTACGGCATAATGTTCTTCGCCCACAATTTTTGGATCAAGAATAGTTGAGCTGGAATCCAATGGATCTACGGCTGGATAGATTCCCAATTCAGAAAGTCCACGAGAAAGAACCACGGTTGAATCCAAATGTCCGAAAGTTGTAGCTGGCGCTGGATCGGTCAAGTCATCAGCTGGCACGTACACGGCCTGCACTGATGTCACTGAACCTTTTTTGGTTGAAGTAATACGCTCTTGCAACTTGCCCATTTCTTCAGCCAAAGTTGGTTGATAACCTACCGCCGATGGAATACGTCCAAGCAAAGCTGACACTTCAGATCCAGCCTGTGTAAAACGAAAAATATTATCCACAAAAAACAAAACGTCCTTGCCTTCAGTGTCACGAAAATATTCAGCCATAGTCAATGCTGACAAAGCTACACGTTGTCGGGCTCCTGGTGGTTCATTCATCTGACCAAACACCAAAGCGGTTTTGTCCAACACGCCTGATTCTTTCATTTCATGATACAAATCATTTCCTTCACGCGTTCGCTCACCCACTCCCGCAAAGATTGAATAGCCACCATGTTCTTGCGCGATGTTGCGAATCAATTCTTGAATAACCACGGTTTTGCCCACGCCAGCTCCACCAAATAATCCAACTTTTCCACCCTTCACGAATGGACAAATCAAGTCAATAACTTTGATACCAGTTTCCAAAATTTCCGCTTGTGTTGATTGCTCTGCAAAACTTGGCGCGTCTCTGTGAATTGGATCTCTTCTTTCCATTTTTATTTCTGCATCGATGCCATCAATAGTTTCACCCAAAAGATTGAACATGCGTCCCAACACTCCCGCACCCACTGGCACTGAAATTGCAGAGCCCGTGTCAATCACTTCCATGCCACGCTTGAGTCCATCCGTGGAACCCATGGCCACCGCGCGAACTTTGTTGCCACCAGTGTGTTGATGAGTTTCCAAAACCAACTTCTCGCCATTCTCCAATTTGATTTCCAAGGCGTCATAAATCCTTGGCAAACCGTCAGCGAATTCAACGTCAACTACTGGCCCGATAACTTGAGTGATTTTTCCTGTGTTCATAAATTTATAAAAATATTTTACTAATAAACAAAATTAATTCTCCAATGCAGCACGCCCAGCTGAAATTTCTGCAATCTCCTGTGTAATCTTCATTTGTCGAATCTGGTTATATACAAATGTCAGGTCATCTTTCATTTCGCCAGCTGCGTCAGTCGCGCTTCGCATGGCCATCATCCGAGTTGATTCTTTAGCCGCATTAGATTCCAAAATTGCATGATAGATTTGCATGTCAATCAAGCGTGGCAAAATATATTCCAACACTGCTTCCGGATTTGGTTCAACTTTATATTCTCGCGCTGGCACGTCCAGCCCATATTCTTTGGCCAACACATCCATTTCGGCAATTTGTTTTTCCAAATCAATTTTGGAAATTGGCAAAATCTGGCGAACTTTCGTTTGCTGACTCATAGCCGAAACATAGTCAGTATAGAAAACTACCACCTTGTCATATTTTTTGGCCAGATAATCTTCTGTCACAACTTTGCCCACCGCACGCACATCATCAATCTTTGGCAGATAGGTCAACTCATTGAAAGACGCGATGATGTCTTTGCCCGCTTTGCGTACCACCGCTTCACCTTTTTTTCCAATCGTGATGAAATCAATCTTGATGTTCTTGTTTTTGATGCCAAGTTTTTCCTTGCCGACTCGATTGATACTCAATCTTTCTGGATTGGCAATTTCATCTTTGATCTTTTTGATAATCTGCGCATTAAAAGCTCCACACAAGCCCTTGTTGGAAGTGATGGCAATGGCCAAAACGTTCTTTACTTCACGCACTTCCAAAAGACCAGCATGATGCTTTTCAAAAGCCCGCGAAAGATTGGTTAGCACACTCCAGGCTGCATGCGCATATGGTCGCACCGCCAAAACACTCGCCACAGATTTTCTCATTTTGGCAGCTGAAACCATCTCCATTGCTCGAGTGATTTTTTGGGTATTGCCGACGGATTTAATGCGTCGTCTGATATCTCTTGTTGAAGCCATAAATTTATTCGATAGTGTTAGTAAAAAATTTTATTTCGAAGAATTACTGTTTGAGAACCAATATTTTATCTGAAATTTTTCTATGGGCGTGCTGATTGAGGAAAAATTTCAGCTATAAAATCTATGGTTCGAGTTTAATTCTGCAGAAATAAAGATTTTTCTAACATTATTGACCGCTTTGATATACTTCTTTAAATTCTTTGATGGCTTTCTCCAGACTTGCCACCACATCCTCTGCTAATTCTTTTTTGCTAGCAATCAATTCCAGAGTTTCTTTGGCGCTGGATTGCAAATATTTGTGGAAATCATTTTCCCAAGCTTTCACTTTCTCCACCACCACGTCATCCAAGAAACCGTTGGTCAACGCATACAAAATCGCTACTTGGTTTTGCATTGGCATTGGCTCATATTGATCTTGTTTCAAAATTTCAATGGTGCGTCGTCCTCTTTCGATTTGCTTTCTGGTGTTTTCATCCAAGTCTGAACCAAATTGTGCAAAAGCTTCCAATTCACGGAACTGTGCCAAATCGAGTCGCAACTTGCCAGCCACTTTTTTCATAGCTTTAGTTTGCGCCGCTGATCCTACACGAGAAACTGACAAACCAACATTCAGTGCAGGTCGGATACCTTTGTAGAAAAGATCTGTTTCCAAATAAATCTGACCATCAGTGATAGAAATCACATTGGTCGGAATGTAGGCTGATACATCACCTGCTTGAGTTTCAATGATTGGCAAAGCCGTGATTGATCCGCCACCAAAATCTTCATTCAAACGTGCTGATCGCTCCAAAAGTCGGGAATGCAAATAGA
The DNA here is from genome assembly GCA_000995125.1 of Candidatus Moranbacteria bacterium GW2011_GWA2_39_41. Lineage (GTDB taxonomy): Bacteria > Patescibacteriota > Minisyncoccia > Moranbacterales > UBA2206 > UBA2282. The sequence continues at coordinate 4,013 of LBXA01000009.1, forward strand.
AAATGTCTCCGGGATAGGCTTCGCGTCCTGGGGGTCTCCGCAAAATCAAAGAAATTTGGCGATATGCCCAAGCATGCTTTGACAAATCATCGTAGATAATCAAAACGTCTTTACCTTTGTCTAGGAAATATTCACCCATAGCGCACCCTGCATATGGAGAAATGAAAGACAACGCCGCTGGGTCAGAAGCTCCCGCCACTACCATAATAGTGTGATCCATCGCGCCACGTTTTTCGAGTTCTGCTACAATTCGAGCAATCTTAGATTCCTTTTGTCCAATTGCCACATAGATACAAATCAAGTCTTGTCCTTTTTGATTGATGATCGCATCAATAGCCACTGCGGTTTTTCCCGTTTGTCGATCACCGATAATCAATTCTCGTTGACCACGTCCCACTGGAATCACAGCATCAATGGCCTTGATACCAGTTTGCACTGGCACGCTCACTGATTTTCGGGTAATAACTCCTGGCGCAATTTTTTCGACTGGATAATATGTTTCAGATTTGATTTCACCCTTGCCATCAATTGCCACACCCAAGGGACTCACTACGCGCCCAATCATCATATCGCCCACCGGTACTGACAAAATTTTGCCAGTTGATTTCACGATGTCGCCCTCTTTGATGCCGGTGTAATCACCCAAAATCATGGCACCCACCGCACCTTCTTCCAAGTTCAAAGCCACTCCAAACACGCCACCTGGAAATTCCAACATTTCTGAAGCCATCGCATCTGACAGGCCAGAAATTTTGGCCACACCATCACCTACTTCAACCACGGTTCCGACTTTTTCAGTCTGAGTCAAAGTTTCAAAATTTTCGATTTGTTTTTTCAGTTGATCAACTACGTAATCTTTATTACTCATAAATTTATTTAAATTACTTTTAAAATAATGTCTTAATGAATTAATTTAGCTTCTAATTTTCAATTTCCAATTATCAATTTTCAATGAATTTACAATGAATCAATTTTCAAATGTTTTAATAATTGAGAAATTGATTATTGACTGAAAATTGTAAATTGATTATTGAAAATTCTAGGCCATCAAACTACTTTTCAACTCCGCTAATTTTCTTGCTACACTTGTATCTAGCAACTCATCACCTATCCTGATTATAACTCCACCCTGAATTTTTTCATCTACCACATTTTTTATCACAACCTCATTGGCAGAATATTTATATTTGATAAACTTTTCAATTTCCTTGGTCATTGTATCTTGCAACTTGTATCTTGTAACCACTTCCGCTTCCACAACCCCCTGCTCCTTGTTCCAAATGGCTGAAAATTTTTCACTGACTTTTTTAGCCAATTTAATTTGGCCATTTTTTTGCAACAATTTGAGAAAATTCGTCACCACCAAATCAATCTCGCTTTGAGATTTGTCTTTGGCTGCTTCATATAGCGCTTTCGCGTATTGATTGACTGATAATCGCATAATAATTTTAAGTCTAATTTCTAAAGCTTAAAGTCTAAAAGAAGTATTTAAGTCTAAAGTTTTAAGTATTTTTTAACTTTATACTTTTGAACTTTAGTCTTGCTTTAGACTTTAGTATTTAGCCTTTAGACTTTTAACTCTTAATAGCCTCTTCAATAATAACCCTGTCACTCTCTCTATCAATTTTTTTATTCAATATCTTCTCAGTCGCCATCACTACCAAATTTGCCACCTCTGTTTTCACTTCTGCCAATAATTTTTCTTTTTCTTGTTCAATTTGTTTCTTGGCAGTTTCCATCATTTTTTCAGTCTGTTCTTTGGCAGTGGCCACAATCACCTGTGACTGGGTTGTCGCCATCTCTTCGGTTTTTTTGATGATTTCTTGAGCCTGTTTTCTAGCTTCTACCAAAACCGCCGCTTCTTTTTCAGAAATTTCAGACAGTTTTTTGTGTGAAGCTTCAGCATCCGCCAGTCCCTTTTCAATTTTGGCCGTTCTTTCATTCAACAACTTCAAAACTGGTCCATAGGCAAATTTATACAACACCAAAAGCACAATCACAAAATTAATAAACTGCGCTAGTAGCATGCCGACTTCAATATGAAATGTTTTTACTAATTCTTCCATAATATTATAATTTGGTTATTTTTTAAAATAGTCTCATTTAGACCCTTCATTGCTGAAGAGTCTTGTGAAATTACTTTATTGAGAAAGCAATAACTAGGGCATAGATTGCGATAGCCTCTGCGAAAGCAGCTGCCAAAAGCATTGGCACCAAAATCTTTCCAGTTGCTTCAGGATTTCTCCCGATTGACTCCATTGCTTTTGATCCGATCATACCAATCGCAAATCCAGGTCCGATTGAACCAAGTCCGATTGCTAGAGCTTTCGCTAACATTACTGACTCCATACTTTTTTTGTGCTTATATTATAAGTACTTTCTCTCTCTATGGGGAGCACTTATGATACCAGCATAAATTAAATTAATTATTAGCCTTAGACTTTTTTAATTTTAAAGTCTCAGATAATTTTCAAAATTATGTCATTGAAAATTAATTGAAAATTTAAAATTGGTAATTGAAAATTCCGATTCTAGTGTTCTTCGTTGGTAGTTGCTATCGTCATAAACACCATCGTCAACATCGCAAAAATCAATGCCTGAATAACTCCCACTACAATTTCCATAAATATAAACGGCAACGGCAAAATGAAAGCGAAAATCGCCATCATCGAAGCCATCAAAACCTCACCGGCGAAAATATTGCCAAACAACCTAAACGACAATGAAGCCACTTTGGCAATTTCTCCAATAATTTCAATCAGACCCACAAACGCTTTGATGGGATTGACCAAAATCACTGAGATATCTTTCTTGATTTTTTTCGGAATTTCCAAAAAAGCCTTCACATTCAAAAACTTATTCAAATGACTGGTCACGCCAATCATAATCACACCCATCACGTGCGAAGCCACGACTGCAAAAAGTGATAAGGCCAAGGTCATATTCAAATCAGCTGTGGCGCCACGAAAAAGTGGCACGAAAACCTTCCCATGCTCGCCGTTCTCAATAAATCCCATCGTACCCACTCCTGGCAAAAGTCCCAACCAATTGTTCACCAGGATAAACAAAAACAGCGTCAGAGCAATGGGCAAGAATTTTTCAGTTTTCTTGCGATTACCAGTTACGCTGTCAGCTAATTTCAAAGCCTCATCCATCAGAACCTCAAAAACATTTTGCAAACCCTTAGGCACGCTCTTGATTTTCTTACCAATCAAAATAAATAAAATAACTAAAATAACCACGGTTGCCCAACTATTGAGCAAAGCATTGGTGACAGTGAAACTGCCGATGTGAAAAATCGGTTCTGCAAAAAGAGTCGCCTCATGAGAGACTTCTTGATTTTCTACACCATTATTGATTTGTTCTGTATTTGTCGACATGTTTTGATCTATATTTTATAAGTCTAATCTCTAAAGTTTAAAGTCTAAAAGAAGTATTTAAGTCTAAAGTTTTAAGTATTTTTTAACTTTATACTTTTGAACTTTAGTCTTGCTTTAGACTTTAGCAATTAGTCTTTAGACTTTTTATTTTTTTCTTCTGTTTCAATTCTTTTTAGTTCTGCCAAGGCATCTTTGATCATACCATAGACTGAAATTGCAAAAGCAATTCCGACTGACAAAAGAAACAGCCATGGTTCAGTTTGATATTTTTTGTCCAACCATTTTCCAACCACCACTGCCAGCAAAATTGGCCCAACTATCCAACCGCTCAATCGAAAAAACAGGCTCAAGCCGTTTTCTTTCCAATAGTTTTTAACCTGCTTATTATCCTTGTTCATCTTTGAAAGTTCTTATAGCATCGTTATCAATTGTCTCGCAAAATTGAAAAAAAGTCAATTCATTGAAAAATTTATGACTAACTAAGCTAAATTAAAGAATTCCTTGGCATTTTGAGTGGTTATTTCATCCACCTTATTCACAGAAATTTGCTTTATTTCAGCGATTTTTTCGCAAACTATGGAAACATAGGCTGGCTCATTGCGCTTTCCGCGATGTGGTATGGGGGTCAGATATGGACAGTCTGTTTCCAGCATAATCTTTTCTAGGGGAATTTCTCGCACAACAGCCACAGCCTCTGAATCTTGCTTGGCATAAGTGATGTTGCCGGTGAAAGAAAATGATACATTATCCATGGATAATAGTTTTTGCGTGAATGCCAAATCGCCACCATAACAATGGAAAATGAATTTTGTATTTTGTATTTGGCCCGCCTCGCGTTGACGAGCGGTCGTCTCCGCGAGTCGAGGCGGGTATTTGGTATCTTGTATTATTTGAAGTAAATCAATATATGCATCGTTAGGATTTTCTCTAGATCCACGGCAATGGATAACTACCGGCAAATTAAATTTTTTGGCAATTTCAATTTGAAGTACAAAACCATTTTTCTGTTTTTCTTTTTGCGCTGCCGTAATTGGATTTCCATCATGGCTGAAATAATCCAGGCCAATCTCACCAATCGCCACGACTTTTTCTTGCTTCGCTAAATTTTTTAGATTATTAAAAGTTTTTGAAATTGAAAATTCTTCAACTTGATTGAAGCAATGTGGATGCAGACCGACCGCCACAAAAATGTTTTCATTTTCAGTCGCCAATTTGACCGATGCCTGACTGCCCATCAGATCAGCTCCAACATTAATTATTTTTTCAATACCAGATGCAAAAGCGCGAGCAATGATTTCCTCGCGATCTTGGCTATATTTTTCATCATCTAAATGCGCATGGCTATCTATCATAATTTATTTCACTATTGATAATCTTCTTCTGAATAATTTTTCTTATCTTTAGCTGCTTCTTTTTTCCATAAATAATATCCGACAGCTGAACCAACAGCTATAAAAAATACGAAACCAATCAAAACATATTGGGTGGTCATATCCACTGGGATAATAATGTTGGTGAAAAGCAATTTACTTTTCTTAGGCGCCGTGCTTGATCCATTATTACTAAAACCAAAGCTGCTTGAAAACTTACTAGCATATCTCGCTGCCTCTTCATCATCCAAATTGTCCAAACTCTCACCACGTGATCCCATAATAAACTCTCCCCCACTTTCCGAATCAGCTGAATTTGAATTATTTTGTCCATTAGAATCTTTTTGCAAATCAAACAATGATCCTTTCTCTGAATCAGTGGCGCTTTCCGAGTTTCCAAAGAGACTACCTATGCCACCAATAATTTGATCGAATAATCCATCCTTGTCCTTCTCATCATTTTTGTTTCCATCGTCCTTGGGCGGCTTCTTTCCAACCTTAACTCCAACATCATACATCGGCGGCTTGTTGGATGGCTTCTCATCTATGTTTGAAAAAAATGTTGTTGTGCCATAGTTTGGATTCAACACATCTTCAGCCAAAACGGCATCGCACGACATAAGCACAAACAAAGCTGTTAATAATAGTCCTAATTTTATTTTTTTTATATTATACATTTTTTATTTTTACCCCGTTAAATTCAGCCGTAGGCTGATTATTTAACTGGGGTTATTCTTGGAAAAATAATTTCCACTTGTTTTGTTTCCAAAGCTTTTTTGATTTTTTCCGCCGTGTCAGGCATGAAAGGAACCAGTAATTCCGCGATTAAACTCAATTCGCTTAACAATTTTTGCATGATTTTTTTAAATGCAACTTCATCAGTTTTTCGCAATTCCCATGGCTTGGTATCTGAAATATATTTATCATTCTCACGAATCATACTCCAAACAATTTGTAACGCTTGGCTCAATTCCATTTCAGCAAACATCTTTCGCATGTCCGCATTTTTTGCATCATCAGATTTAATTCCAGAAGGAATATCCAAGCCTTCAGCAAGTTTTATGATACGCGAAGTGATGTTGCCAAGTCCATTGGCCAAATCAGCATTATACTTCTCTGTAACGCGCTCCCAAGTAAAATCCATATCTTCGCCGAAGTTGTCCCCCAGAGTTAATAGTAAATATCGTGTAGCATCAATTCCAAATTTTTCAATTAAATCCTGTGGACTAACTACATTACCTAAGCTCTTACTCATCTTCTGACCACCCACATTCACAAAGCCATTGATAAAAACTTGCTTTGAATTTGGAATGCCTGCCGAAAACAACATCGCTTGCCACATAGCTGATTGCTGACGCAAATTATCTTTGCCAGCCAATTGAACTGCTGGCCACCATTGCTCAAAATTTTCCAAATTGTCTGGCCAACCGATAGCAGAAATATAATTCACCAAAGCATCAAACCAAACATACATCACCTGCTCAGGATCTCCTGGAACTTCCACGCCCCATGGCATCTTGTTTTTGAGTCGAGAGATGCTGAAATCTTGCAATCCCATAGCCACAAAACTTTTCACTTCATTAAATTTTTTGTCTGGAGTTACAAAAGTGGAATTGTTGGCATAAAATTCCAAAAGTCTCTCTTGATATTTTGAAAATCGGAAAAAATAATTTTCCTCGTCAATGATTTCAATTTCCATGTTTGGATGTAGTGGGCATTTGCCATCAACCAAATCAGACTCAGTTTTTTCCAATTCACAACCAACACAGTATTTGATTTTATAGTTTTTCTTATAGATATCTCCAGCCGTCTCACATCTTTGCCAAAATTCTTGCGCCGCCGCAATGTGATGCGCGTCAGTTGTTCGCGTGAAGCTATCAAAACTCAAGTTCAACATTTTTTTCAGATCCAAAAAATTCTGCGCCTTTTCATCACAATATTTTTGTGCATCTTTTCCCAGCTCAAGCGCTTTCTGATGGACTTTGGCACCATGTTCATCTGTGCCTGTATTGAAAAAAACTTCGTCGCCCAGTTGCCTGTGAAATCTTGCCACCACATCTGCCTGCACAATCTCCAAAGCAAAACCAATATGCGGATTGGCATTTACATAGGGCAGTGTGGTTGTGATATAAAATTTATTTTTCATGCTAATACACAATAATTACAAACTCGCCTTTCACCTTGCTGGGATTTTGTTGAAAATATTCTAGAACTTCGAAAACTGTGCCACGAACAATTTCTTCAAACATCTTGGTCAGCTCGCGACCCAGAATCACCTGCTTTGTTGTTTCCATTTTTTGCAACAATTCCAAATTCTTCAAAACACGATGCGGAGATTCATAAAACATCACGGGCAAAGAAAATTCCACCACTCGTTTGAAAAAAGTTTCGCGACCTTTTTTGTGGGGCGGGAATCCCAAGAAAACAAACTCAGACAGATCGATGCCGGAAACACTGGCCAAGGTTGTCACGGCGGACACACCCGGGATTGGAATGACCGCGATTTGGTTGGCGATTGCTTCAGCCACCAATTGATTGCCTGGATCAGAAATGCCCGGAGTTCCAGCATCAGTCACCAAGGCCAACTTTTTGCCACCCTTGAGTTCGGAAGTCAAAAATGCCAACTTTGGCACGGGTTTCACTGCCCCACCCTTCTTTAGATTTTGATAAAAAGAAGTGGCTTGCGTCTCAATGCCATAGTGATCCAAAAGTCGCTTGGTCACCCGCGTGTCCTCACAAACAATCAAATCCACCTCACCCAACGCCCGAACCGCCCGGAAAGTGATATCTTCCAGATTTCCAATTGGCGTGGCAACGATGTATAATATACCTAGATTAATTGTCATATTGCTAAATTGTTTTATCGCTGAATATTAACTCAAGTTTACCAGCATTTTAACAATATAACAATATAGCCATAAAATTTTATGCTTTTAACCACCCATGCCCTGACTGGTGCCATCCTTGGAAAAAACATTAGCAACCTTTGGTTACTTATTCCGCTTTCACTTGTATTGCACTTCACCATGGATCATCTTCGTCACGGAGAATATGTAGAGTCTTTCGATAGTAGAACGGCTTTCAGCAATACTTGGTGGAAAGTTGGTCTAGATATTTCTATTTCAGCCATAGTGTTGCTAGCATTTTTATATTTCAATAAATTTGATGTCATTCAGACTCGCAACATCTTGCTCGGCAGTTTTTTCTCAGCCTTTCCAGACTTGCTGACAGTTATCTATTGGAAATTTAAATTCAAACTTCTCGCACCCATCTATCACTTCCACAGCTGGTGCCACAAATATCCCCGTGGAGTCAAAGAACGTAATTGGACTTTGCGAAACAGCGTCAATGATATTGCAATTTCGTTAATTGCAATTATGCTTTTTATTTTCTAACTTCTTAATACTCACATTTCCCAATAGCAACTTTAAATGTTATGTCATTCCATAACATTGAACTTGGGATTTATATAATTGCTACCCGCTTCATTTTTAAAATTTTGACTGCACACTTTCTCTCATAATCTCCCTTTGCAACTTCCTCCCATTTCCCCACCCCAACATCCCCAAATATGAATTTACTGTTGCCTCTTCTGAATTTTCTCTAATTCTCCGTATCATTCTTTTCTTGGTCGCTGTCCGTAAAACTCTGTGATCTGAAAAATTTATCCAACCCAGAAAATCCACACCACTTGCCAGCGTTTTGATAAAAACTTTATCTGGGTGCATTTCTAGTTTCAACTCAGTAGCTAAGAATTTTTCAGCAATCGCAAGTTGTTTTTCTAATTCACTTTTGCTTTCTGACAAAAATACAAAATCATCAGCATAGCGGATATAGTATTTGGCTTTCATCTGATGTTTCACAAATTGATCAAATTTGTTCATATAAATATTAACTAGTAGTTGACTCGTGAGGTTGCCAAGTGGCAGACCAACACTTGGCTCAGTTGAAAAACTCTCAATAATATTTTCCAGCAGTTTGAGGATATTTTTGTCTGGAATATATTCAGCTAGAATTTTGAGCAGAATTACATGGTCAATATTAGCAAAAAATTTGCGAATGTCGCATTTGAGAATCCAGCAAGTTTTGGTGTTGTTTTGACTGACAATGTTGGCATATTCTTTGAATTTTTTGATCGCCTTGTGCGTGCCTTTGTTGATCCGGCAGGAATATGAATCAGCAATAAAAGTCTTGTCAAAAAATGGATAGAGTTTTCGGTAAATTGCATGATGCAAAAGTCGGTCACGTACCGTGGCTTTGTGAATATCTCTGGGTTTGGGATCATTGATTTTGAAAGCTTGATAACCACCGTGTTTGTAGGTATGATTGAGAAGATCATAGTGAAGCGTAAAGATATTATCCATCAAGCGCATTTGAAAAATTTGGACATCTTCTTTGTTTCTTTTGCCTCTGACAAATTCCTTCCAAGCTTCTAACAAGTTTTCTAAACAAATAATATCTGCAAATGTATGGGACAATTGAGTTTTCATAACAATAATTCTTTACCAGCTAATACCCCCCCCCCGGACTTCCCGCGGTATTTGAAAAATTAAAAAGTTTGTATTTGCTTTGGTATGGCTATTATCAAATTCTACCTAAAACCCATAGATACACACTAGGACAAAAAGCAGATAGATTGTTTATGGAAGTTATTGAGTCAGTTTCTGTTGCTAGTTTTTTGAAGAAAGAAGAAAAAGTGCCGTATATAAAATTGGCGATTCGAAAATCTGATGTGTTGAAAATTTTTTTGAATATTCTTTGGGAAACGAAATCTTTGGATACTACAAAATATATTGAACTTTCTGCCAAACTCAATGCCATTGGCCGAGATTTAGGCGGTTGGCAAGGCAGTCTTACAAAGAAAAACTCTCCCGGTGAAACACAGGGAGAGAAATGAAAAGAGTTACGCGACAGCAAAAGCAAAGCCACCGTACTGACGCCAGCCATCGTCAGGCTTATCATAATACGTGTTCAACCACTGACCAGCACCGCGGCGATACGCATTGAGCAGTTTCGGATTGCCATCGGAATTGCGTGAAATGCCTCCCATATCACTATCCTTTGAATACTCTCAGGACTGTATCGTATTCGTAATCTAAAATCACCTAGCATTTCACACCAAGTATCTTCATTTTTATGAAGTGTCTACATGCACCACTCTATCCGAAACCGTAATCGCGGATAATCTCGACACATGGATACTGGATTCGGAAGTGAGAAACCTTAATCGCTCACATATTTTCCTATTACCTTTTTTATTGTAGCACAAATTTAAAAGCCTCGTGTGAAATTCCACACGAGGCTCTGTTTTTTGCTTCTCAGGTCTTAGTTTCTGAGGACTAGCTCTGAGCAGCTGAGTCCTGAGTGCTAACTTGCGCGACAGCAAAAGCAAAGCCACCGCACCGACGCCAGCCATCGTCAGGCTTAACATAAAACGTGAACAACCACCGACCAGCACCGCGGCGATACGCACTGAGCAGTAGCGGATTGCCACCGGAATCATTGATGGGTTCGTGCATTGCCACGATCCACCAAAGACCCATGACCTCGAGCTCTTTATCTGTGAACATTTCGCGAATCAAGCAGGCGACTTCGGCGTTCGGCTTAATCAGACTGCGCTTGTCGGCTTCGGCACGAATGTTCTTGGTGATGCGATTGCTATCACTCCATAGCATGCCTTTGAGCACCGCGATTTCAGTGGTCACTCCGTTCGTCGGCACAAAGTCCGATGAATTGAGAATGAACTTCGACTCATTCGAAACTCTGAAACCCTGTTTCTCAAGATGCTCAATCCATTGCGAACCGGTCATCGCGTTAGAGGTTACGCTGAAATAAATCACGCCGTCCTCTTCTCGCCACGAGCGAACCAACTCAGAAACTGTCAGTTCTCCGCGAAGAAACCTCTGGACACCGTTCATACCACCGAGCTTGTTTACAACAGCTTCAATGGTTCCCAAATCAAGATCCGAATACTTTGCCATTTTATTCTCCTTCCAACTTTTAGTTGAAGTTTATCCACTGCTGATAGCAATAGATAGTTTGGCCACCATGGCCATAACCAAAAAATGCTGAAAAATTCCGCACCTATTGATTATAGCCATGCACAAGATTTATTAAAGAGCTTTCTGATACTGATTTTGTATTATACACCTAAAATCAGATTTTGTCCAGTGGTCGTGACTATTTTGGCTAAAATAAAGGTTTTTATTCCCTACATCTCATGTTTTTTCATGAAATCGGTGATGAAGATGCTGATGGCGGTGGCCAATGGGATAGCTAGGATAGCACCCATGACTCCGCCCAATTTCAAACCGATGAGGAGAGCCACCATCACCGCAATCGGATTGAGACCTACCGCTTTTTTCATAACTTGCGGTACGATAACATGATTTTCAAATTGTTGAGTTAGGAAATATAGAAGCAGTGCGATGAAGCCTGTCAGAGGTGAAATCAAAGATGCCAAGATGACTCCCGGAATGGCTGAAACAATTGGGCCAATGTAGGGAATGATTTCCATCAACCCCGCAAACAAAGCCAACGCCAAAGCATAAGGCACGCCCAAAATTGACAGCCAAATGAAATCCAGAATGAATATAAAAAACATCAAGAAAAATTGTCCCTGCGTCCACTTCCCGATTTTTTCTTCTATCCTCTGCGTAGCTGACGCCGCATATTCTTTGTGTTTGCCGGGAGTGATGGAAACAATAAATTTTTTGATTCCGTCTTCATTAACTGTCATATAGAAAGCCATCACGAAAACTATCAAAGTGGAAATAGCGCCAGAAACCAAACCGACTGTGCCGGAAAAAATTGTGCTTGGCAAGCTTGAAACTTGATTGCCGGCACTGATATCGGCATCTTGTTGTCCCAAGCTAATATTATGCTCTTGAAAAAAATTCTGCGCGGCCCCAAAAGCATCCAATGTTTTTTGCACGATTGTTGGAGCTTTCTGGGAAAAATCATTGAACTGACTGACTAATGGCGGGATGAGAAATGACACGGAAAGTCCAATCATCAAAATCACAATCACATAGACCAAGAAAACTCCAGCTGTGCGTGGAATACCTTTCTTTTGCATCCAACCAACCAATGGATTGATGGCCGCCACAATCAGAATCGCCACAAAAACCAACAATACAATTTCGCGAATCAGATATAAAAACCAAATCCCCGCTCCCAACAAAGCAGTTCGCAAAACCACACCCATAAAAATGTCAGTTTGGCATTGTCTTTCTTGCATTGGATTGGATTTTATTTGATTATAGCTTCAGTAAATTCTTCAATTTGCTCTCATTTTTATGCGGTCCAATAATGGCCAGGTTCAAGCTTTTTTCCTGGAAAATGTCACCAGCTACCCTCAAGATATCACTTGTCGTGACTTTGTCAAACTTAGCCAAAATATCTTCGATGGTCATAACTTTGTCTCGCTTAATCTCTTGATCAATGAAAAACATAGCCACTTCATCAGAAGATTCAAGACCCATAACACTTTTGCCCTTGATATAATTCTTAGCATTGGCAAGTTCCTTCTCAGAAACTCTTTCCGTCGCCATTTTCTTATATTCTTGCAAAATAACCCTGATTGTTTCTTCTAAATTTTTATGTTCCACGCCAGCTTGAGTCGCCGTATATCCACAATCTTCATACGAATCAACACCCGCCCTAACATAATAGGCTAAACCACGTTTTTCACGAACTTCTAAAAATAAACGACTGCTCATATTGCCACCCAATATAATAGACATCAAAGATACTGCAAATCGATCCTTATGATTTTCATGATAGGCTCGGTTCCCTAAAATCAAGTGCGTTTGATCAGTTTTTTTGAATTTTATTTTTACCTCTGGTCTTTTTTGAACTTCAACAACTTTTTTTATTTGCGGTTTTTTTCCATCCAACATTGCAAAGAAATATTTTTTCACTAATGAAATTATTTTCTTCTCATCAAATTTACCAGCTACACAAATTACGGTATCACTAGAAACATAAAAACGCTTCATAAAATTTGTGAAATCTTTGCGCTTGAAAGATTCGATGGTCTTTTTATACCCAATAACATCACGCCCTAAATTGTTTGGACTATATAGCAGTTCCTCAAAAACTTCACCCACCAACCTCATCGGATTATCTTCGCGCATATTAACTTCCTGCAAAATAGTTCCTTTTTCCTTTTCAATCTCTTGTGCGTCAATCTTAGAATTCAAATATATATCCGAGACTACATCCAATGCAACTTCCATATGCCTCGAATCTACCTTGGCGTAATATGCAGTTCTATCTTTTGAAGTGAATGCATTGAATTCTCCGCCGATTGCATCTAATTCCTCTGATATCATCAAAGCCTCTGGTCTTTTTTCCGTGCCCTTGAAAAACATGTGTTCAATAAAATGAGAAAGTCCTGCTTCTTTTTCTGTTTCATAACGAGAACCCACGCCAACCATCACCACAACCGTTGCCGTGTTGGTGTCTTTCATCGGCGCCGTGATTATGCGCAGACCGTTTTTCAGAGTTGTTTTCTTGTAATTCATAATTGTAACTCGCTAATTATACGCAAACTTATAGCTAATTATTGCGAATATTAGTTTTTATTCGTTTTTTATTTGTTCTTAATTCGTGAGTATCTAGTTAGACCAGAACAAGGGATTATTTCAATACCTCGTTTTTCCAATTCATCTAGGAACAAATTCATTCCAATTGAATCAGAAGAAATATGTCCGGCAATCACCACATTGATATGCGCTTTTTCTGCTTCTTTGCGATGATCTTCACTCATATGCATCCCAATGATTGTGCCAATGCCGGCTTGCGACATTTTTTCATACATCCCAATGCTTCCTTCTGTTCCACCAGCAATTTCTGTCAGCGCAATTTTTCCAGCGCGATTGTCAGGCGAACCAGCAAACAAAACCGGACCAGATCCACGGTGCGCCGCTTCTTTATACTCTGGAATTTCCAAAAGTGATTTCAAAATATCCGCTACATATTCCGGTTTATCTTTTTTTAATTTAGCCTCCACAAAATTCGCCACCATATTGTCTGCTGGTGTGTGCACATTCATCAAACTCAGATTCAAGGCACGCGCTGAATCAACCACCTTGAAATGATTGCTGGGGTTCACTCCTCGCGCCACTTCACTAATTCTAATTTTCATTAGGCTTTCAGCAATGTTGATTGGCACGCCATACATTGCCAGAACATCCGCCTGCAAATGCATAACGTCATGCAAATCTGCCAAAGCCTTGCCAATTGGATGATGCGCGATCACTGCATCAATCCTGTTGTTTGGCTCATGGTTGTTTTTATAAGTTGCAATCATCAATTCTGCACTATCAATATCAATACCCGCCAAAACTCTTTTGATTTCTTTCACGCCCGCATCAAAGTGAATGCGTGAATCAATATATGGATTAACTAATTTTTCCGTGTCAAAAATTTCCTTTTCTTCTTTTGACAGTTTCTCATATTTTTCTTTGATTCGCTTCAAGTTTTTTGCTATCTGCTCTTTTGGTCGAAAATCATTCTTGATTCCCAAATCAATAGCCAATTTATATATTTCTTGTATATTCATATTTATGCATTTAATTTATTACTGATATAGCTTTCCAAATCGTAAATTTGAATTCGTTCCTGTTGCATCGTGTCACGATCACGCACCGTCACCGCCGAATCTTCCAAGGTGTCAAAATCCACCGTCACACAAAACGGCGTGCCGATTTCGTCTTGGCGACGATATCTTTTGCCGACATTGCCATTGTCATCAAATTCGCACATAAATTTCATTTTTAAGTCATCAAAGATATTGCGCGCTTTTTCAACCAATTCTGGTTTATTTTTCATCAATGGGAAAATTGCCACTTTGATTGGCGCCAAGCGTTTGTCCAATTTCAGAACAGTTCGTGTCTCCCCTTCTTTCACCTCTTCTTCAACGAAAGCTTTGTCCAAAAACATCAAGAACAATCTAGCCAAACCAACTGAGGTTTCCATGATATGCGGAATAAATCGTTCACCAGTTTTTTCATCCAAATAACTCAAATCCACGCCAGAAAATTTGGAATGTTGTGACAAATCCCAATTGCCTCTTGCATGCACGCCCTCAACTTCTTTGAAGCCACCCAGAGATTTGAAATTATATTCCACATCATAGGCTTCTGACGCATAGTGCGCCAGTTTTTCATGCTGATACCAGCGGATGTCTTCAGCGCTGATGCCATATTCAAGGTACCACTTGTGACGGGTTTCTTTCCACATTTCATACTTTTCTTTCATCATATCTGGGTGCAAGAAATATTGCATTTCCATTTGTTCGAATTCACGCGTGCGGAAAACAAATTGACGCGCCACAATCTCATTGCGAAAAGCCTTGCCGACCTGTGCAATTCCAAATGGCAATTTTACTCGCGTGGAATCCACAGTGTTTTTATATTCCAAATAAATTCCTCCGCAAGTTTCTGGTCGCAGATACACCACGTTTTCTTCAGTCAATGCATCGGTTGGCGAACCCAAATTTGATTTCACCATCAAAGAAAAAACCTTAGCTTCAGTCAAATCAGTTGAACCACAATTGGCGCATTTCAATTTCTTTTCTTCACGTAATTTATTTAGATGCACATTCAGCTCTTCCACTGGGGTTTTGTCATCAATGTTGACGCCAAATTCTTCCAAAATGTGATCCGCCCGAAAACGACTTTTGCATTTCCTGCAGTCTACTTGCGGATCATTGAATCCTCCCACGTGGCCAGAAGCCACCCAAGTCTTGGGATGCATAAAAATCGCGCTATCTAACCCCACTACATCATCTCGATATTGCACCATGGCACTCCACCACGCGTCGCGAATATTATTTTTCAAAAGCGTTCCGTAGTGACCATAATCATAGATACCTGCCAGACCACCATAAATTTCCGAGCTGGGAAACACGAATCCCCGCCTTTTGCAAAGTGAGACTAGCTTTTCCATTTCACCCGCCGTAGCCTTAGCGGAGGAGGGTTGAGTTAATTCTGCCATAGTTTTTTATGCTAATAATTACAAATCTTGCCTAATTTCTTTTATTATAGCAAAAAATTGAACAAAAACAAAAGCCAAGTCTCGCAACTCAGCTTTTTGTGAAATCCTATATCATTATGATTAATCAGTGGTTCAAACAAACAATCTCATATACCAATCTACAATTTGATCATACCAAAGCATCGTAATGAGTGTTCCCAGAACCAAAAATGGCGCAAACGGAATTTGACTGCTCATTTTCTTTTGCTTAGCCAAAATCAAAACGACACCAAAAATTGCCCCCAAAGAAAAGGCTAGCATCAAGGCCAACAGAATATTGGGCCAACCCAAAATCAGTCCCAACAAAATCACCAGATAGGCATCGCCCATCCCCATCCATTTTTCTTTGCTTATGGCCACCATGGCAAAGAAAAAAGCAAAGGCCACCACCGCGCCCAATGTGCCAGCATAAACCAAACCATCTAGAATCCCTACCCCTCCTTGACCACCTATTCCTCCTTTTAGCCCAACCCAATCAAAGAACAAATTGAAAACAATGACATATCCCATCGCCGGCCACAAAGCCAAACCGGGAATTTCCATATACAAAAAGTCATAGACAAAAATCACCAGCAAGAAACTAACGATGCCCAAATAATAGATGGCGCTGACCCAAGTTGCAACAACCGTTGCATCAAAAAATTTGTAGCCAATCAGCGCGAACAGGAGTCCGGTGAAAATTTCTACCAATGGATATTGCCAAGAAATCTTTTCCTTGCAATTGCGACAGCGAAATTTCAACAGAATGAAACTGATAACAGGAATGTTGTCATACCACGCAATGTTGGTCTTGCAATGCGTGCAATGCGACCGCCCCGTCACAAAAGATTCTGCCACGTTCAAGCGATAGACCACCACGTTCAAAAAGCTACCGACAATCAGACCAAACACGAAAAAGATTAATATGATCATTGAATCTTGTCCCGTTGAATCGCAATTATATTGCACTATTCAACTGGGATTATTTTCTATTTTTTTATATTATTATTTTACCACAAAAAACAAAAAATAACTACCCAATTTATCCACAGAAAACTAAATAATATTCCTGAAACAATCTATAATCTCTACTTCTTCTATTTTCTTCAGTTGTCCCATTGCAACCAAATACCCCTTGGGAAGCTTATTTTTTTCCACGAAGCGCTTCAAAGCAGATATGTCTCTGGCGCCAGTAGTTTTTTTGAATTTTAACTCAATTGGCAGAAGCATTGAAGGCGCATCCAGCACGATATCAATCTCCTCTCCACTTTTTGTTCGATAGTATTTAATTGTCTCTGAATCAATTCCACGTTTGATCAATTCAGAGATATAAAAACCTTCAAAAAGAAAGCCGGCGTCTTGGCGCAAATCAAGTGTTGAAAAATTTCCCAAGAAATAATTGCGTACACCATTATCTAGAAAATATATCTTGGGCATTTTAGATATTTCCTTGTTTTTGTTGGTAAAATACGGCCTTAAAATGGAAATTATAAAAGTTTCTTGCAAAATAGACAAGTAGTTTTGCACTGTTTCGGTGCCAATCCCAGCTGCAGATCCATATTTTGCATAATTAGCTGCTTGACCATTGTTTATCGCCAAAATTTTCATCAACTGGCTAGCACTTCTCAATTTTTCCATCTTCACATATTCAGCAAAATCTTTTTTAATATACAAATCAAAAATGGAACGCAAGGCATCCTGTTTTTCTAAAGTCGTTTTTGCCAATACAACATCTGGGTAGCCACCAAAAACTAAAAATTCATCAAGCAACACTCGCACCTCATTGATTGCGACAAAATAATCATCAGTCTCAACTCCACCCAGTTGTGCTATTTTAACTGTTAAGTCATCACGATCCCTGAAATGCAAAAATTCTTCAAAGCTCAATGGAAAAACATGCGTAGTCATTTTTCTGCCAGCTAAGCTTTCTTGAATAGAATTTTTAATCGCCAAAGATGATGAACCAGTCGCATATATTTTTATGTTTTCATGATGATCATAAATTGATTTTATCACTCGTGACAAATCAGCATAACGCTGAAACTCATCTATAAAAACATAGAAAAATTCCTTTTGCATCTCTTGATACCCATTGATTTTAAATGTAGCAATGGCTCTTTCATAGGTGGATATTTGTTCATAATCAGAGAAGATGTCCACATCAAAAAACAATCCTCCCAACTGACGCTGCAGTTCTCTCAGGATGGTTGTTTTTCCAACTTGCCTTGGGCCAATAATGATAGATGCCTTTCGATAATTCTGTTGACTCAATATTTTGTTGTATACAAGCCTTTTTTTCATATATTTTACTAAAATCAAGTTATACCTGTTTTTAGTATATACTTTTACCAACACACTGTCAATATTATTAGATTCTTAGCCTAAAATTACGTATTTAAGCCATTTTATACGCATATAAACAAGCTAGGAACTATCCACCCAAAAAACAAAAGCTCCAAAGATTCAATCCTTCGGAGCTTAATTATTGTTTCATTATTCGCAAATTTGTTTTGCGCAACTGCAAGTCAAAAATGTATTGCCCGATTTAGTTTCATCAGAGCCAGTATCAACAATGAAATCGCAAGCCACACTGTCATATGTCCCACTGCCATAAGCATAGCCATATTTGAGTTCCGGCCATTTAGCACCAACCAGACCAACCGCCGTGGCACAAACATTTGCATCAGCTACCGGTGGTGAGCTGACTATTCCCCCACTATCTTTGCAAGCGATAATAGCCGGTAAAACAGCCTTCAAAGAAGTTTTGGCAGCATTTATACGAGCATTTTTCCGGCCTTGATCAATACTAACTAAAATAGCTGTCGCCAAAAGAGCGATGATAATAACAATCACCATTATCTCTACAAAAGTAAAACCCGACTTGCTTTCGAATATATTTCTTTTCATTTATATGTACGATGCTAATTTTTAAAAAAATTAATCTCCGCACTAACCATTTTTATCAAAAAGTTGGTCTGAAGATTTGCCCCGCACAAACTCTAACTATAATTATATTTTTAACAAAATACTCAATTACAGTTGGTGCGGGGCTTGCCAATTTCGCCTAGGCAAATAAATTGGCAAGCAAACAATCAAACTATTAACATCCCGTAAAAGTAACTCCTGTTTGTGTAACGGTACCTAGTGTGCATGCTCCAGTATCATTCGTTCCTGGCGTAAATGTCTTTGAAAAAGACCCGTCAGTTGCACAAGTAGCACTACCTGCAATAACTCCAATCGCAGTAGCAGCGGGATATGAATCCCCTCCAGTACACATAGCAGCGCCAACAACCGTATTCAATGTAGCTCCAGGAGTACTGTCGCAACACAAAATTAAACCTGGTTGAATACTCGCGACTGTCGATTTGAATGAAGCATCTTTGGCTTTTGTTCTCGCTGAGTTCAAACTCACCAACACAATTGACGCCAAAATACCAATGATGGCAATGACGATCAAA
>LBXA01000010.1 GCA_000995125.1 Candidatus Moranbacteria bacterium GW2011_GWA2_39_41
TGGAGATAGCCTTAATTGTTTAGCTATCTCCAAGATTAGATTTTAAATGATAAATCGACTAGGGCAATCATTAGATTTTGGATGAGTTACTGCGTTGCTTTGACTAAGACACTCCTTTTGTGTAAGATGGAGATATTAAAGAAGCATATAATATGGAAACTAATTTGAAAAATTTAGCCTTGAAATGGCTGGTGGCTGAGCCAGAAAAGGCGCAAATAGCTAGTGAATATTATTGCCAAACGCGTGATGTTTTTGAGGCACGCAACAACAAAGTTCCAGACGAATTGATTCAGAAAGGAATGGACGATGATTTGGCGTATCTGATTTATTCTATGTTGGGAGAGATAGGCAACAATTCATTTGATCATAATTTAGCTAATTGGCCAAATATACCAGGTGTTTTTTTTGCGGTCGAATATGATGGAAAAATCGGCAGAGCCATAATTGCCGATAGAGGATTGGGTGTTTTAAACACGCTGAGAAAAGCTGTTCCAGACCTAGAGAATGATGAGGAGGCGCTTGAGTTGGCATTTACTAAGAAAATTTCTAGCCGTGTGTTTGAGAATAGGGGCAATGGGTTAAAGTTCGTAAAAAATAATATAGCTGCAAATAATCTTTTGCTAGAATTTAGTTCTGGGGATGCCCAAGTAGTTATTAATCATAATATGAATAAAAATAAACTAGAAAATAGAGTCGATGGTTGCTTAGTAATTTTAAACTTTTAAATCATATGAAAATTGAAATAAAAAATTTTGGTGACAAACTAGTTTCTCGTCCTGCTGGCAGAGAAGCATTTCTGGCACTGGAATCATATCAATTAAAGGGCCTGTCTGAAAATGAGCCTATTGAAATAGACTTTGCAGGAATTAAGGCACTCACTCCATCATGGGCAGATGAGGTTGTAACGAAGATTGCTGAAAGATTTAAAAATGTAAAACTGCTTAACGCTGACAGTATGACTGTTCAAGCCACGCTTAAAACTTTGCGTGAATATTCTAACTTGAAGATCTAATGCTAAATATTTCCACAACTATTGAAAAAGCACTTCATGTGTGAAGTACTTTTTTTGTATTTTAATTCCTCGGCAAAGTGTTCCACAAGAGATCAAAAGTCATTTTTTGCAGGCCAGCCAATTCTTTGGATTCAATGATGATGGCCATTTTTTCTTTGAATAGTGTCAGGAATAAGCTACTTTCAAGATACCAAAACAGAAGTTTGCTTTGCATTTTATCAGCACCCCAGCTCTGTGGGTGTAATAAATATGGTAGTGGTTTTGTGTGAGAAAATCCCATCAGTTCTAATGAATGGGGTGGGGTGACAAACATTGGCAAGAAATTTGATTCTAGCTTTCTTGCCTAGACAGTTCAAGTTCACGGGCGGGAAACTCATTGTAGTTCCCGCCTTTTTTATTTGCCCAAAAGCTGATTTTTAGCTATGCTTTATAGCATGAAACTAATCAAAAATTATCTAGCCAAGAGGAATGTTTTTCAATCCAAAATGCTGGATGAGCAGACGGTTTTTTATGTTTTCCGCAAGGTCATCAAAGAGGAATTTGGCAACGTGGGAATTGAGAATTTGATCCCAAATTATTATAATAACAAAACAATTTTTGTGAAATTTGACAGCTCAGCTTGGGCCTCAGAGCTGTGGCTCAATAAGGATCGGATTGTGCGCAAGATGAATGGAGAGTTGGGGGAGGGGTCGATTGAAAAAATCAAAATGAAATAAAAAAATCTGCATCAATCAGGATGCAGATTTTTTTTGGATAGCTTTTAAGGTTGAACCTTTGGAGTGGCTAGATGATAGGTGTGGTGTGCACGGTGAGACTAGTTGATTTGGAATTACCATTGCCACTTTCCACAGTAGCTTTGATTTCTAAATCAGAACCGCGCTTGTCAGCTGGGATAGAATATCCCTTGCTGATTGATGAGTCGCTTTGTGAACCAATCTCACTGCCATTTACATAAATGGTGATTTTGTCGATCCCAAAATCTGATGAGCCAGAAGCACTGACCGTGAATGAATCGCCGGAAATTGTTGAGCCACTACCAGGTGAAGAAATTTTCACGTCCGGTGAAATGTCAGAAAAATCACTTGATTCGCATTTTTCAGTCGGTGCGACATTTTTAGAAAAATCTTTGTCGTTCTCAGCCCATTTTTGCACGGCTTTTTCCCAACTCTTGAATTGCGGATCATCTTCTGGATGTTTTGGATAGTCTCCACGCGGATCGTCTTTATTGACATACCACAGAATATTGTGGCCAGAGAAAAAAGTTTTCTTTTCCGAATAACCGTCCGGACAAGCATCAGAAGCTAGACAATATTTATCTTTTTTGATTTTGCAAACTTCGATTTTTTCCACTGGATCAAGCGTGCCATCGAGCACTGGCTTGCCAGTATCTTCTTTTTCATATTTCGGAAATTGTTCGACAGTATAGTTTTTCAAAACCCCATCCATAAACTTTCTCCAAATTGGAGCCGCAACGAAAATTCCATCAGCTCCAGGAGCCATAATTGTATTGTCATTATTACCAGCCCAAACCCCAGCCACAATTGATGGAGTGTAGCCCATAGCCCAACCATCACGCCATTCATTGGTGGTTCCGGTTTTAGCTGCCACTGGTCGATCAGAAAAATTGAATGGATTGTTAGTGCCAAAAACTGGAGCACGCAGAGAATTGGTTGACATCACTGAATCCAACATGGCTACATATTTTTCATCAATCACACGTTGCCCCGAATCATCTTTGTATGCCTCTAGGACGTCACCAGATGTATCTACAACCTTGAGTATTCCAGTTTTGTCATGATGCACTCCACCAGTGGCAAGCGTGCCATAGGCATTGGTGTGATCGAGGAGAGTGACTTCACCTCCGCCCAACACCAAAGAAAGACCATAGTTGTCAGCATTTTTGTTGAGTGAGGTGATGCCAAGAGATTTAGCAGTGGCAATGGAATCCTTAACACCAGCCAAATAAAGAGTTTCCACTGCTGGCACATTGAGTGACATGGCGAGAGCCTCTTTCATTGCCACGGGTCCGCGATTTTTTCCATCATAATTTTTTGGATTATAGACTTGCCCATCGCCAGCTGCAAAATTTATATCTACATCCCAAAGTTGTGTGTCTGGAGTATAGCCCTTTTTGAAAGCGCTTAGATAAACATAGGGCTTGAAAGATGAGCCGGGTTGTCTTTCACGCACCGCCACATTTACTTGTCCATCAATTGATTTGTCAAAATAATCTTTACTACCCACCATAGCCAGAATTTGTCCGGTGCGCGGATCCATGGCTACTAAGGAGGCATTTTCAGCTTTATATTTTGTAGTGTTTGTTGTCGCACCTTCTCGAACTGCAAGTTCCGCTATTTGTTGCTTGTCCCAATCAAGGGTGGTGTAGACCTTGAGCCCGCCCTTTTCCAATAGATCTTGGCCATATTTTTTTTCTAAATATTCTTTGATGTACATCACAAAATGTGGAGCAGAAATGTTTTCTGAAACGGGTTTTATTTTTGCCAATACATCGACTTCCTTGGCGGCATCAGCTTGTTCTTGGGTGATATAGCCAAATTTAGCCATTTGATTTAAGGCATAAACTTGTCGACCACGAAGAGCGTCGGCATGATTGCCATTGGGAGAATAATAGGATGGGGCTTGTGGCAGAGAGGCCAAGAGAGCTGACTCATCCAAAGTTAGTTGTGAAGCAGATTTGCCAAAAAAAGTTTGGGCAGCCGCTTCGATACCATAAGCATTGGAGCCATAGGGGATTTCATTGAGATACATTGCTAGAATTTGGTCTTTGGAAAATTTGAATTCCAATTCAATGGCCAAAATCAATTCTTTGACTTTGCGGGAAAGTGAACGCTCATCAGTCAATATGGAGTTTTTAACAAACTGCTGCGTGATAGTTGATCCGCCACGACCACCGCCACGTCGCAAAACATTAGATATAACAGCGTTAAGTAGGCCATTAACATCAAATCCGGGGTGATGATAGAAATTTTGATCTTCCAAGGAAATGGTGGCGTACTTTACCGCATCCGGCATATCTTTGAATTGAACTTGAGTTCTTTTTTCTTCACCATGAATGTCATAAAGCAGGTGATCACCCGTGCGGTCATAAATTTTGGTTGATTCAGTCACAGAACGCTTGCTGATCCCACTAGCATCTGGCAAATCTTTGGCAAAATAGGCAAAAACACCGAGCATAAGCACCAAGAAAACACCTAGTGAATAGAGAAAAAGTTTCCAAAGCATTTTCCAGCGATCCTGTTTTGAGGCGCTTTTGAAGTCTTTGAAGGCGATAAAAACATGTTTCATAAAATAGAGATTACTACTTAGTGTGGCTAATCAAAGCCTTTTTAACTTTTGCAAAAATACTTGCAAAGATAGTTACTATTTTATAATATTTTGGGTTATTTATCAAGTGTTGCAAACTTTGTTTTTTCATATTTCTTGATAGCTAGATCCACAATGTCCTTGGCGGGGCTTATACCAGTCACTTCTTTGAATTTTTGCCATTGGGGAGAAAAATTAACTTCGAAAACGAAATATTTATTATTGTATTCAAAAAGGTCAATGCCTGCGATGTCATAACCTAGTGCTTTTGTTGCGGTAAGGGCGATTTTTTTCAGCATCGGTGTCATAGTCACCTTGGCTGTCAAAACGCCTTTGCGGGTAGAACGAAAATCATCTTTGGGTATAAACCTTCGGTATGCTCCTAAAGCCTTGTTTCCGACAACAAAAACCCCTGATGTCACTTTTTAAAGCAAAAAATTCTTGGATGAGATAACCTTTTGGATTTTTTTTGAAGAAGGTTAGGAAGTCTTTTTTTGTTTCTATTTTCTTGATTCCTTTGCCCTTTTGTCCAGCACATGGCTTTATGACGACAGGAAATTTTATTTTGGAAGCAATTTTTTCATAGGAAGATGGATCTAATGCCATGAACGTTTGAGGATGATTGAGTCCAAAACGAGTTGTTTTGCTGGCATCAAAAAGTTTGTTTTGAAAAAATTGTTTACCCAAGGCCTCATCTAAAACTATTTTGCCAGCACTAATTAGTTTTTCTGCCAATATTCTAGCCTCATCCACATGAATGTTGTAAGCCCGGAAAATAAAAACATCATATTTATTTAGATTAACATTGTTCCAACTAGCTTTAAATTTATTTTTAGAGAATTCAAAAACAATCTCTTTGAGGGGCACAATAGAAACAGGGTATTTTCTAGACTTGATCTCAGCAACCAAATCCAAAGTGTTTTTATTTGGATAGCCAATTATAATAAATTTCAATTTTTTCATCGTGGTTTGATGTGAATTATAGACCTAATTTTTTCTAAACAATTTAATTAGTTCTTTGTATAATCCTGCAATGTATGGTTTCTCTTCAGGTGTGTAGAAGAGTCCGGGCATAGAATTGAGTTCGATTATCCAAGGCTTGTTATTTTCATCAAACATCAAGTCGATCGAAAAAACGCGATTAGCAAAAGTTTCAAAAACTTCATTAACATATTTGAGAATGGGCTTGAGGGAGGCTGGCAATTTTTCTTTGGGCACAATTGTCAGTGAACCACCTTGTGAGAGATTGGCTAGATAACTGCCTTTAGCTGGTTCACGCAAATATGAATAGGCCAAAGTTTCATTGACAAAAACTAAGCGTAAATCGTGCATGGAGAAGCTAGTCTTGATGCCTGGCACACCAGAAGAGGAATCAATAAATTCTTGTACAATATATTCGCGATCAATAACAATTTTATTGACATGTTTTTTGTCCACAATGTAAATGTTTTTTCCACCACTCTCTGAAATGGGCTTGATGACGAATTTTTGCGATTTGATTTTAGGTAGAATTTTCACGAGCTTTTCATGACTATTCACAATCCAACTTTTCTTACTCCATTTATCAAAGATCATACTAGTGATCAATTTGTCATCCAAAATTCTAGTGAAATTGAGATTGTTGATGATAGTGTAGTTTTTAGCAATCAATTCTTTCTTGTAATAACCCTCAGTTTGCGCATTAGTCTTGTCATAAATCAAAGCTGGTTTTACGTTGCGTTCAACTTTCCAAATACCTTTTTTTGTATCATATGTCCAAGCATAGGTGAAGACATTTTTCTTGTAGTCATACCAAGCATAAGAAGCGCGATACATTTTCAAGTCACTTTGCGCACAGAGGGTATAAAAATATTCATAACAAAGCTGGTGCTCTTTATTTGAAAAAGGTTGGTTTTTATTTAAAGCGGCTTTTCCAAATAGGATTAAAACTTTTTCCATGCCGATTATTTACTTACATCAATTAAAAATTTGCGTAGATCTCTTTTGCCAACAATCATTCTAAATTTCAAGTCTTCTCGCTTAACAATGTTGCAATTGGAATTGATCAAAATGCCGTTCATAGTGAAACTGATATTTACCTTGGGACGAATAGAAACCCCATGTGAAGAATAAATAATATCAATATCAGCTAGGTCTGGATGTTGGTATTGGGCTTTGAGTTTTTTGAGAATGTCTTGGGCTTGTTCGCGAGTGAAATTGGTTGGCAAATCTATTTTTTCAAAAAATTCTAGGACATCAACGAAGCCAAGTTCTTTGGCTAGTTCAATATCAATTGAAGTGGACGTGGCGCCTGTGTCAATCTTAACTTCCATTTCAATTTCTTTTTCATTTTCTTTGCTAAGTAGTTGTATTTTTTCCACCGTGCCAATAACTTTTCTACCAGAAATTTCTTCTACTTCTTCTTCAATTTCTCCACCAAAAAGATCCATGCTCACACGCACACCTTTCTCGACAGTTTTGATTTTAAGTCCAGAAACGCGTTTGAGTCTTTCAGTGAGTCCGGCTAGATTGGCAATTTGAATAGCTAGCCCTGGTCGTGCATTGAGCTCTAAAATGGTTGGTCCATTTTCTTTGTCGATGGCAATGTCAGCGCCAAGATAGCCCAAGCCGGAAATTTCTTGGGCGCGAGTAGCCAAAAGCAAAATATCTTTCCAATAAGGAATGCGCAAGCCACTAGTTGAAAGTTGCGTGCCAGGAATTTTTTCAATCAGGCGATTGTTTTGAATAGCGGTGGTTGTTACACCAGTAGCTAAGTCAATACCCACGCCGATAGCGCCTTGATGCAAGTTAGCCTTGCCACCAGATTCCTTAGTGGGCAAGCGCAACATGGCCATCACAGGAATTTTATTAAAAACTATAACACGAATGTCAGGAATGCCTTTGTATGAATAGGGCTTGAATAATTTCAAAAGTTGCAAGCGCTCTTCAAAAAAAGCAAAGTCAGGCGTATTGGAAAGGGAAAAAGAACCATCCAGAATGTTGCGAATGTGGTTTTTCAAGTCATCGATGGTGATGAGGGAACGGTCAGCTTTGACCCAAGCATCATCGCGGTTTTTCTTCTTGCCATAAACTACAATGATTCCTTCGCCACCGAAACCGCGATTAGGTTTCAAAGCAAAACTATTGGGCAAAGTTTGCCAATCAAAATTTTCCAAGTCATCCAAGGTTTTGATAGTGGCCAATAATTTGGAAACAGAAACTCCATTCTTTTTGAGAACGCGTTTGCTGTGCATTTTGTTGTCAGCTAGTCGCTTGGCTTTGGCGCGATTGAACGGCCGAATAAACTCAAGATTTCTTGAGTTCATGCCCAAAAGTTTGCGACTGTTTTTGAAAAATTCAAACATGAAACTTAAAGTTGTTTGATTATATTTCTAAATCTAAAATATTCACTAACGCGTAGGCCAGTCCATTTGCCGATGATGATATTCAATGGAATGGTAAAGAGAATCAGCCAGGGGTGAGTTATCAAAGCTTTAATCAAGAATGGCCAACTAGCAATATAGAAACCACAGATGGAAATTATCAAAGTTTCAAAAGCTAAAATCAAGGCCGTCTTGTTGCCTTTTTCAATTTGCACGGCCACAAATTTTTCTACGAGTGTAATCATAATCAAGATTGGAAAAATAGAAACTGAGGCTAGTCCTGTGCGTCTTTGATTGCCACCTAAAACTAGCATCACCAAAATTGTTAGAGAAACAATGGTGAGCATGATAGCTACGCGTGGCAGATAGAGCAAACGAAAAGGCTTCATCACAAAACGCATAAGCATGCCGATAAAAATAACCGCCAAAAAAATTGCCACGCCATAGCGCAAGCCATTAGTTGCCAAAAAAGCAAAGGTTATAATGAGGGGTGTGTAGATGCCGAAAGCCTTGATTCCAACCACTTGTCGCAAGAAAGCGATGAAAGTGGCAATGATAGGCAACATCAAGAGCAGGACAATCGTTTCAATTGGCACGCCCTCGTTAGTAAAAAAATGAATAATCGGGCTGATGTTTAATTCCATAATATTTTCATTATTATTTATAAATTAAATAAGACTTGAAATTTTGCGTGAATTGATATGGCAAATTGCCAAAGCGATAGCATCGGCTGTGTCATCCGGCTTGGGCACGGTTTTGAGCTTCAAAATATTTTTGACCATAAGTTGCACTTGCTTCTTTTCAGCCTTGCCATAGCCAGTCACTGATTGCTTCACTTGCAATGGTGTGTAGCTGGCTATCCTAACACCTTTTTGCTCGAGTGTCAAGAGAATTCCGCCTCTAGATTGTCCTACCGAAATGATCGTTTTTTGGTTCTTAAAAAAGAAAAGTTGCTCCACGGCCGCCTCTTGGGGCTGGAATTTTTCGATGATGCTAATCAAGTCTTTGGAAATCTCGGCCAAGCGATGTTCTTCGGTGTTGTGCTTCTCCGTTGAGATGTGTCCAAAAGCCACAGGAAGCAGAATTCCATTGTTTTCCTCAACAACTGCCCAGCCAACCGTAGCTGTTCCAGGGTCAATGCCGAGAACGCGCACTGTTTGTGGTGAATTATGAATTTCTTTTGGCATTTTTTTTATTTTAATTTTACTTCTGGTAAATTGTCTCAGATAAGTGTAAGTTTTTACAAAATAACCTCATATCTTGTAGCTTTGCCCTCACCGATTTTTTTGAGCTTGTTCATGCGCAATAATTTTTTGATAGATTCTTCGATGGTGCGGGTATTTAGTTTTGTGCCTTTGATGGCGTCTGCTCTGGCGAAGGTTTTTTGGGAAAGCGCGAATTGCCATATTTGCAATTGTTTCTCTGAAAGAAAATCTTCCACCTGTTCCTCTGTGAGCAACTTCAAAGACAACTCTGCTTGCTTGAGCACGGTTTTTAAGAAAAAAATAATCCAAGGCGTGATATTTTCTGTTTTTTTCTTCCAAGTTTTTTGTGTTTTGTTCAAAGCCAGATAATAATCCGCCTTATTATTTTCTACTAAGCTTTCATGCGAAATATAGGGGACGAATTCGTAGCCAGCTTTTAGGAGCAAAAAATTGGTCAGTACGCGCGAGGTGCGTCCATTGCCATCTTGAAAAGGATGAATTGCGAGAAATTCAAAGATAAAATTAGCAATTAGCAAAAGTGGCAATGCATTTGTGCTGGCAAGTTCTTTTTTTGTCCAGTCCGTCAATTCCAACATTTCCTTGGAGACCAGATGTGGTGGTGTTGGATCAAAAATAACTCCCACAACCTTGCCTGCACGATCAATGGCTTCAACTCGGTTTGAGCCAAACTTATATTGTCCGCGATGACGCGTGTCTTTTTCAGAATATTTCATTATTTCTTGATGAAAATTTTTGATTAAGTTTTCTGAAAAAGACAGTTTTCGCCAAGAGTCAAAAACTTTTTTTAGCAGTTCCAAATAACCAGCAACTTCTTGCTCATCGCGGTTTTTGAATTTTTGGATATGCATATTCTCATACAATTTTTTTACTTGTGCATCTGATAATTTAGCGCCCTCGATGCGAGTAGAAGCTCCGGAAGAGGTGATTAAAACGGAGGTCTTTAGTCGCGCAATCATCTGTGGAGACAGTTTTTCGCTCAACTTCCATTGACCCTTGACGATATCAATTTTGGCGATTAAGTTATATATCTCTGCTGATTGTTTTTGATCAAAAAGCAGTCTTTTAGCTAGTCTTGACATAAAATTATACTCACAATTTAATTATGTGAGTATATGTTAGCATATGTTAGTAAAAATAGCAAGCCTATGCAATGTTATCAAAAACTTCTTGCACATCATCATGTTCATCCAAGACTTCGAGAAGTTTTTCGTAGTCGATTTGTTGATCAGGTGAAAGAGTGACTGTTTGCTGTGGAAGATAGGCCATTTCGGCAGCTTCGATTTTGAGGCCAGCCTTTTCCAGATTTTCTTGCACGGTTTTCAAATTTTCTGGCGCAGCATAGACCACCAAAATGTCATCTACAAAAAGTAGATCATCTGCTCCAGCATTGATGGCTTTTTCTTCCAGGGCATCTCGATCAGCATCTTCGGCAATGGCCACGCCAATGCTACCAACTTTTTTGAAGTTCCACATAGCACTGCCCATTTCACCGAGCTTGCCACCATTTTTAGTGAAGATGCTTTTGACCTCGCTCACAGTTCGATTGCGATTGTCAGTGGTGGTTTTGATGAGCATCATGACATTGCCTGGCCCCACGCCTTCATACAAAATTTCTATAATTTCAGCACCATCAGTGAGCTCGCCAGTGCCTTTCTTGATAGCACGGTCAATATTGTCCTTGGGCATATTGTCCAAACGTGCCCGATCAATAGCTAGGCGCAATTGAAAGTTGGTGATGGGGTCGCCACCACCATCACGTGCCGCAATCGTGATCAACTTGGCATGTTTCGTGAAGCTCTGAGCGCGTTTTGAGTCAACAGCGGCCTTTCTGTGTTTGATTCCCGACCATTTATTATGTCCTGACATATAATTTGTATTTAGTAGTTAGTATCCCGTATCTAGTATATGGTAGCACTTGAAAAGCTTATGTTCAAGATTTGGTTTCTAGTGACTTCCAATGCGCTTCAAAGATGCTTTTGAGGGTGGTGTAGATTTGTTTGCTTTCGATGATGAGTCCAAATTTTTCACGGAAGGACATGATGCCGATGCGGTCATTGCTGTAGAGATTGATTTCTACTTGGAACGGGAAGTCTTTAGATGAAATCAGTCGGCTTTGACGCAAATGAGCTTGGTCAAAGGTTTTTACATTTTTGAGATAGGGAACATCCGGCGCAATTGAGCGAGACCAGATTTTTTTCTCTGCTCTCTTGGTTACATAAAAATTCCACAGCCAATTAATATCAAAATGTTCCACGGCTTCTTCAGAAACCCAGGCCAAGATTTCTTGTTTGGGAAAATTCAAAGTGTCGCGAAAAACATCTTTAATACCCTCGGTGCCTTCGAAATAGCGAATCGCTGGTTTTTTATCAATAAAATTGGCAACTGACAGAAGTTGGGGAAGGATGGAATTGAGCACATGTTTTTTTTCTTCAAGTTGGCGTTCCATTTTTCTTGGATCTTCGGCAACATAATAAACACGTTTTTTTCTGGTGGTGACTGAAATCAAACCTTTATTTTTCAAAGATTCAACAATGTCATAGCAGGTGGTGCGCTTGATGTTGGATTTCTGGGAAATTCTCGCCAGATTGGTCTCACCAAGTTCAAGTAGGCACAAATATAATTGCGCCTCTTTTTTGTCCAAGCCGATTTTAATCAAGTCTTCTATTATCATAAAGTAACGATAAAAAGGTCGATAAATTTAATCTATCAAATAAGCCACAAATTGTCAATATTTGTACAATACTAACCCACATTAGGACATAAATTATATTTTAATATATGCTGTGTTGTTAGACTGTTCTAATAATTATCTAACATCATTGCAGCAAACCTTAACAATCAAATAAAGGAGTAATCATGAAAATTGCATTGGTCTCTCTAGGTGTTGGTGTAGGTGGATTTTCTCAATTTACAGCGCGACTGTTGAATGCTACGGTTGCCCTGTATTATATTGGAAAAATTCTGGAAGATGCTGGGTTTGAAGTTAAAATTTTTGACCAGCCGAATAATCAGGCAACAGATCAAGAAGTTTTTGAAAGCCTAAAGAATGAAAATCCTAGGATTATTCTTTTTGCTCAATTCTTTTCGACTCGAGAAAAAATCAGAAGCTTAATTCAACAGCTACGAGCAGAAGGAGTTGGAGCTATTGTGGGTGTCGGTGGTCATGACGCGACCTTTCATAGTCGCATAGCACCAAATGAGTACGTAATGTTCGATGCTATTTTTCAGGGACCGGTTTTAGGAACTATCGTCAATAACCTAAAGGAGGCGTTTCAGGGTAATGGGCAAAAGATTTTTAGTGAATTATGGAAAACTGAAGATCCCAATCTACTCCCGGTTCTCCAGCATGACAACTATCTTGGCACTGGTTTTCTTGTAGGATCAGTCGGCTGTTTAAGAATGGAAATTGGTTGTGGTTTCTGCACTACGCCGATATTTTCTCCAGAGGGTTGGCGAGGAAGGAGTATCGAAGACATTCTGCAAGAAGCTGAGAATCTGTACCAGAGTGGCAAAACCTACATTTTTTTAAGCGATGACGATTCGCTAATGGACTTAAATAGGGGGCACAAGATCATCATGGGCTGTCGTGAGATTGGCCTGGAGATGATGATTATGACTAAACCAAAATATATCGTAAAAGCAGAGGAGAAAGGATATGTTGCACAGTGGAACAATGTTAAACGAGTTTTTCTTGGAGTGGAGAATGGCTCTCACCGTGGACTATGTGAACTTGGGAAAAATACAGGCGCCTGCACAGTTGAAAGTGATACGCAATATCTCAAGGATTGCATTAAAGCTTTTGAAATATTAAAAGCTCATCGTATTGCACCTTTCACTGGCCACATAAATTTTACGGGTTCGCAAACAACCCTCAAACAACTCAGAGAAAGTTCTACGTTTCTTTGTAATCTTGGAGAATGTGACTGGACTTCGTTGACGCAAGCTTGGCGACCATATCCTGGAACTCCGAAAGCTGAAATGCTAAGAACGGAAACTTGGATTGAAGAGGGTGAATTACGGTATAAGTTCAATGACATACAAGTAGATAAATTTCATCGACTTGTGCAATCCTTGCGATCAGAAACTGATCAAATAGACAATGCGCTGTATAGTGTTACCGATGAGATGTATATTCGAAACCCAGAAGATCCCAAGATTTGGAATCAGTATCGGGATATAAAGGGGACGTGGAATAATCTTTCATACGAATTTTTTATGAAGTGTTCTATAAAGATTGAATGGGAAATGGATCTCGTACCGGATGATTTTTTACGAGAACTTCCAATCTTGAAGAAAAAGTTAAACATTTTGTTAAAAAGGATAACTAAAAGGAGGTAAAACAAAAAGCCCCAAACCTGAAACAGGTGCGGGGTTTTTAAATTTTTTATAATAATCTTAAAGCTAAGCTTTAGGAGATTGACTGGGTATTTTAGTTGTGCTATAATGTACATATGAGTACAGTAGAAACTAACCAAAAATCAAGAAAAGGCTTGTATAAAGAAAGATTTGTTCAATTGGCAAAATTGGGTATTTTGGTGTTTCATGCTGGGGATTTGGTCAATTTGTGGCAAATTCAGAATCCCAACACTTTGCATACAACTCTCAAGCGCTATGCGCAGGAGGGTTTGATTGTGCGGATTCAAAGAGGACTATATTCTTTGTTACCAGTGGAAAAAATAGATCCAAAACTTCTGGGAATAAAAATTTTGCATCGCTATGCTTATGTTAGCACGGAGACTGTGCTGGCGCAGGCCGGCATAATATTTCAAAGTATTCCGCAGATCACTCTTATTAGTTCTGTCTCGCAAAAATTTACTATGGGTAAAAATCAATATGCTTGTCGTAAGTTGGCAGATAAATTCTTGTTTAATGATGCAGGGATTATATTAAAAAATGGTATACAAGTCGCTACACTTGAGCGAGCGGTTGCGGATCTATTGTATTTTAATTCAAGATACTATTTTGACGCAAAAAATTTAATTAATTGGAACAAAGTTCGCGCTATCCAAAAACAAATTGGATATCCACAAACATAAAATAAAAATATGATAACTCCACGAATTCAAGACGCAAAACACAAAGCCTGGTTATTTAGGTTGCTGAGTGCGATTTTTGATGATGCTTATTTGTCTAGTGTTTTATATTTTAAAGGCGGAACTTGTGCAGCCATGCGGGGATTTCTAGATCGATTTTCAGTGGATCTAGATTTTGATTATTTAGGGGAAAAGGAGGATATTACGAAAACGCAAAAAGAGATAGAGAAAATTTTTGCCAAGCTGGGATTGGAGATTAAGGACAAGAGTCGCAATGTTCCGCAATATTTTTTGAAATATGATGCGCCGTTAGGTGAGCGAAACACTTTGAAAATTGATATTTCATTTCCACCACCGAAAACCAATCAATATGAGAGTGTGAGAATAGTTGAAATTGACCGGGTTATCAATTGTCAAACAGTTGAAACAATGTTTGCGAACAAATTAGTGGCTTTGATTGAGCGCTATGAAAGAAATGGTTCAATTGCTGGTCGTGATTTGTATGATATTCATTATTTTTTCATGCAGGGGTTTCAATATGATGAAAAAGTCATTCAAGAAAGAAGACAACAAAAACCAGTTGATTTTATTGGAATTTTGATTGAATTTATAAAAAAAGAAATTACCCAAACAATAATTGACCAAGATATCAATATGCTTGTTGATCCGAAAAAATTCCAACAAATTCGTAAAATTCTCAAACAGGAAACGCTGGTTTTTCTGCAAGATGAATTGAATCGATTGACGAAATAATTCTTAGGCGATGATATTGGGCATAAAGATTAATGGTTTTGTTAAGGTATTTGTTATAATATACTATTGAGAAAAGAATTTATTTGCCAGAAGATATTTTTAGTCGAAACTTTTTGAACTGAGCTTTCCAGTTGTAAATTTTTTTGCAGGGCAATATTTTCAGGGGATAATCTTGGTGATTTGTTTGTCGGCAGTCCATAGGCTAGATAGTTCAGCCAATTTTTTCTTTTGGTTTGCCATTTATCTGAGATTGAGAATTTGCCCATATCTGCTGGAGATTCTTCGGGGATAACTTCAACTGGCGTCTCTGCTAAAACTGGCGCATCTTCGATTGGTGATGCGATTTCAGTTGACTCATCAACAGGCACGACAGCCTCTTCTTCAGTTTCAGCTGAAATCCAAAACCATTTACCATTTTCTTTGGAGTAAATTTCATCGTCGGCAATTTTTTCTTTGGCATAGGAGACGCGATCGGCAGTTTTGCCATCTGGATAGCGCAGTTCCAATTTCATCGCTTGATTGTTGAGTGTGAAAAAAGCATTCTCGCGGGTTAGCTGAGCAGATTTTCCTGGCGCTATTTCAAAATCATCTTTGATGGGATGGTTGAGCAGATTTGTTTTGCCGGTGGCTAATTTCCAGCCTTTCAGATTCACTATTTCTTGGTCATTGTTTTTGATTTCAAGCCACTCTTGCCCAGAATCAGTGCCGAGCGGGTTAGGAAGAAGCCCGATTATCTCTACCTTTTCCCGAGGATAATTCTTGATTTTCAGTGTAAATGAATCGGAAGTGTTTGCAGTTTCTCCTGAGGTGGCAACTTTCACGGTGTATGTGTTGTTTTGTAGATAGGTATGAGTTGGATTTTTTAGATAACTTTTCTTGCCATCTCCAAACTCCCAAACTACTTTGGAAAAATCATCATAATCCGGTTCAAGGGAAAATTCAATCGGAAATCCCACGAAACCATCCCTAATATGCTTGGCTTTGATTTGAGAAAGAGCATCAAAAACATTTTCTTTGTCCGGAGTTAGTTGCTGAGTCCATTTCCAATCTGAATCATCAAAACTAAAGGAAGTGTCTTCTTTGGCATTTTCATAAGTTGTTTCTGAAACTACATCCTCATTTGGATTGAGCAGATATACATCTTCTTGCCCGGAATTGTTGAGGGCAAATTTGAAAGTATCACGATAAATAGTTAGATAGTCGTTAGCGCCTATGATGTCTCCAGAGGAAAAAACAAATTTGGTACTAGAAGAATCTTTCAAAATCCAATTCTCTAAATCAATAGGAAAATCTTCCGGGTTGTAGAGTTCGATATATTCACCGATGGTTTCATCATCTTTGGGATTGGGCAGGAGCTCATTGAGGCGCAATTGGTCAGAATAAGTTTCTGCTGGAGGCGTGTCAATTGGGTCTGGTGCCGGTTCTTCTGTCGGACAAGAGGACAGCTCTGTCGCGTCTATTATGGATGAATTTTTGGGAACATAATTTATCTGTGTGGAAATTTCATCAGAAGTGTTGCGTAAAATAGATTCAGAAGGTGCAGGATTTAGTAGATAAAATAGAGTGTCGTTGAATGGCAAAAGATTGTTGCCCCAAGTTAGCGAATCGATTTTTATTTCGGTTGAATCAAAAAGAGCGACACTATAATCATTGGAAATAGTGTAGGATTTAGTAGAATAGTCAGGAATATCAGAAAGATTTTTACTCGTATTCTCCCAAAGATAATGTCCCTTCGCAGGAATTATATTTTTTAGAGTGCCAAGAGTGTCTTCTGATCCAATGCTATTTTTTCTTATAAGTTTCCAATTAGCTAGAGCAATATCGTTACAGGTAGTATTATATAACTCTATGAAGTCGTCAGCTTTTTCTGCACCTTCAATTTGCACAGCGCTAATAATAATAGTTTTGTCTTCAGCGGCAGCATGTTTAGCAAGTACAAAAAAACCTGCCAGGAGGCAGGAGAAAAATAAAAGTATTGCAACCGTTTTTTGCAGTGGGTTGATTTTGTTTTTATTTTTCACCCTAAAATAAAATGATGCGATTAGTGCTTGGTATAAAATTAATGGAAATTTTTGTCTTGTAGCGCGCTACGCAATTCCCGAGCTTCTTCTCTGGCTCTTTGTGTGGCCTCAGCTTTTTCACCTTTTTCTTCTAAATTCATAATAAGATCTTTGACCGCATATGGGTCAGGAATCTGTTGAAAAATAAAGCGCTCTTTTTCACCGGCAGTTTGTACAAAAACATTACCGAAATTTAAGAATGTTGGAATGATACCCTTAACTTCGGTAGTTACATCTTGGATTTTATCAAATTCCAATTCACTAATAGTCCGGATAAAAAGTCCTTTTTGATCGATATTTACAATTCGACGAGAAGTGATAATCCAAACATCGAAATAATAATCAATCCAGACTAGGAAAAGAATTATCCAAGTTACAATAGCGAAGGAGTTGGCGAGAAAAATGAATAAGTCATGCGCAGAGGATGTATTGAGAACTGGAAAAAGAATTGGCAAGTAGGTTAGGCTGCCGAAAAGAAAGCCAATCATTAAAAAAACTAAAAATAATTGTTGTAAAATATTAAACCAATGTCGGCGAATAACCAGGATAATTGTTTCATCATCTTTCTGACCTTTGAAATGAATGTGCGAGTATGGATTCATAGGTGTAGAGTAATAATTGAATTAGGGTAAAAAATCAGCGATGAGATTATTCCAGTCAATGGAAAAGAAAAGTGCTAAATTTGAAATAAGCAGTCCAGCTGTTACGACTACAAATAAAAAGAGCATAATAATTTTTAGCTCTGAGTTGATTGAATATGTCACCAGATGATAGATGATGAAAAAAGAAACAATTAAAAAAGTTAAGATAATAATTCCGTACAAGGCCAATAAAACTAAAGTAATCATTTTATATTTTTAGTGAATTGTATTTTTATAATAAACTATTTCGAGCAACTGTTCAACATCTCACCGCTGAAAACAGCTCGACAAGAGATAGTAAGCAGTTGCTAAACATTATTGGAATAGGGAATGCCCAGATGTTTGTAGGCGTGTTCGGTGATGATACGTCCGCGTGGTGTGCGAGTCATAAAACCAATTTGCAAAAGATATGGTTCATAGACATCTTCAATGGTTTTTATTTCTTCGCTGGTAGCAGCGGCGATGGTGCCCAGACCAACTGGCCCACCATTGAATTTTTCAATGACAGTGCGCAAAATGTGCCGATCAGATGGTTCTAGTCCAATGGGATCAATATCAATCATCTCCAAGGCTTCTTGCGCCACGATGCCATCAACGAGTTGATGATTTTTGATTTGGGCATAGTCACGTACGCGTTTCAAAAGACGATTGGCCACCCGCGGAGTTTGTCTGGCGCAACTGGCAATTTTTTCTAGACCAGTTTCATGAATGTCCACACCCAGAATGTTGCCAGAGCGTTTCACGATATCTTGGATGTGTTGCTGGTTATAAAATTCCAAGCGATAGGTGGCGCCGAAACGATTGCGCAATGGATTGGTCAATGCTCCCAGCTTGGTGGTGGCGCCAATCAAAGTGAATCTCGGCAAATCCAATTGAATGGTGCGTGCCGATGGCCCCTTGCCAATGATGATGTCCAATTTGAAATCTTCCATAGCTGGATAGAGAATTTCTTCGATTGATTTGTTGAGACGATGAATCTCATCAATGAAAAGAATGTCACCGTCTTGCAAATTGGTGAGGATCGAACCAAAATCTCCGACGCGCTCAATGGCAGGACCGGAAGTGGTTTTGATGTTGACGCCCATTTCTTTGGCGATGATGTTGGCCAAAGTAGTTTTGCCAAGCCCAGCCGGGCCATAGAGCAAAATGTGCTCAATTGGTTCTTCGCGCTTCTTGGCGGCACGAATCAAAAAATCCAAATTCTTTTTGACTTTGTCTTGGCCAATGTATTCCGCAAAAGTTTGTGGACGTAAAGTATTGTCCAGATTTCTGTCATCTGGATTTTCTTTGGGAGCAACGATGGAGTCGAGGTTATTAAATTGTTCGGAAGAATCTACTAACATGCGAATATTTGCGAATGATTAAGCGAATGCATTCGAATAAATTCGTTCAAACATTCGTGACTATTAGCATTCTAGCATTACTTGACAAAAAACCCAAGCTATGCTAAGCTACTTAGTCATATGAGTTTGGCTGAAACAATGCCTTTTTGTATGGCTAGCAGTAAGCTGTAGGCAATTGGTGACTTCTATCTTTTGTCATCAATTTTGGGAACTTTTTATCAAGATATGGGCGTTCTGGTGCAAGCTGGGTCGTGCCTCGATACTGTTCCTTCCCCGAGGGTCTAACTCTTGGGATTTGCCTGCAGATTATTGAAAGATGGGAAAGGCTCGGATTTACTTCCGAGCCTTTTTGTTTTATTTCCCAGCGTAGAGACGAGGCACCGCCTCGTCTCTATGGGCTAGATCTCGGTTACTCGCTCCACTTCCTCCAATGTCGTCTCACCATTCAAAACTTTCAAAACTCCGTCTTGTGCCATGGTGATCATGCCGTTTTCGGTGGCTTTGTCGGCCAGTTCGGAGGTGATGGCGCCACGATTGATGAGTTCTTGGATGTCACGATCGATGATGAAGATTTCGCTGATAGTGGTGCGACCTTTGTATCCAATATTGTTGCATTTTTCACAACCCTTGTGCGTATAAATTTCACCAATAGCTGGAATCTCTACATTAGTTTTCGGAGAAATAGTTTTCAGAACGCGTTCAATTTTTTCCTTGTCTTCGGAAGTTATGGAAATTTTTTCTTTGCAGTCACACAATTTTCGCACCAAGCGTTGTGCCATGAAAGCGTTGACGGCGGAAGCAATGTCGGATGGGGACACACCCATATTGAGCATTCTCTGAACGGCGCCAGCAGCGTTGTTGGTGTGAATAGTAGAAAGCACCATGTGACCCGTGAGAGCGGCTTGCACGGCTACCTGAGCGGTCTCGTCATCACGAATTTCACCAATCATCATGATGTCAGGATTTTGACGCAGGAGTGCTCGCAAAGCGGTGGCAAAAGTGTAACCTTCTTTGTCATTGGTTGGGGTTTGCAAAATGCCTTCAATTTGATATTCAATCGGATCTTCAACCGTGATGATTTTGACTTCTGGTTTGTTGAGAATGTTTACGATTGAATAGAGGGTGGTGGTTTTTCCGGAACCAGTTGGGCCAGTGTTCAAAAAGACGCCATTGGGTTTGGAAATTTCGTGCAGAATTTTTTTCTTGTTTTGTTTACTGATTCCCAGTTTGTTGATATCCAATTCTTGTGAAGCTTTGCTCAAAAGTCGCATCACAACAGTTTCGCCATAGCCACCCAAAATGATGGAAACACGCACGTCCACGGATCTTTCTTTGATGTCAGGAATTTCTTCATCAAACTTGATGGAGAAGCGGCTATCAATCACGCCTTCGCGCACTTCAGTTTTGACACCAGACAGAATTTTTATTTCTCCCAAAATATTTGGATATTCATTGAGTGGATAGGTAACGACAGTTTGCAAAATTCCATCAATACGAAATCTGACCTTGACGTTATCTGGTCCCGGCTCAATGTGGATGTCACCCGTGCGCAAAATTGAAGCTGCGGCAAAAATTATTTTATTGATATCTTTAGTAGCAGAAGTGCTGATAATTTCTTGGAGCTTTTGAAAATCCTCGATGTTTTCTAAAGCTGAAGAATAGTGTGTGGGCTCAACTAAAACCCCGTGACCTAGCGTGGAAGCCATCAATTTTTCATAAACATTTTCCAAAAAATCTCCTTCACCTGTAGCGCGCTTCACCTCTTCAATAGATGTGATGCCTTTCACTGCCTTTAAAATTCCATCTTGCAACATCGTAATCATTCCTGCTTCGAGAGCTGCCATGGTAATTTCAGTTTCCGAAGCCATCTCAACAATTAACTTTTCAATTTCTTCATTGATTGTGAAAACTTCAAAAATTCCCATGCGACCTTTGTATCCCAAGTTGTTACATTTCGGACAGCCCTTGGGTCGATAGAGAGTTTTAATTTCCTTGGGAATTTCTAGCTTAGCCTTAGGCGAAATAATCGACAACATTTTTTTGAGTGATTCAATGGATTCTTTGGCGGGAGTATATTCTTCTTTGCAATCACATAATTTACGCACGAGCCTCTGTCCAATAAAAGCATTAGTAGCTGGCGGAATCAAGGTTGGTTTTACACCCATTTCAATCATACGAGCAATGGTGGCGATAGCGCTGTTAGTGTGAATCGTAGAAAGCACAAGATGTCCTGTTAGCGCTGAATTGACAGCAATTTCCACAGTTTCTTCA
Source organism: Candidatus Moranbacteria bacterium GW2011_GWA2_39_41 (assembly GCA_000995125.1). Lineage (GTDB taxonomy): Bacteria > Patescibacteriota > Minisyncoccia > Moranbacterales > UBA2206 > UBA2282. The sequence continues at coordinate 21,026 of LBXA01000010.1, forward strand.
TCACGAATTTCTCCAACCAAAATTACATCCGGATCTTGTCTAACAATAGCTCGTAACCCTGAAGCAAAATCATAACCGCGGGATTTTTCAATTTGAGTTTGAGAGATGCCGGTCAACTCATATTCAATCGGATCTTCAATAGTAATAATTTTTGTTTCTGGATCGTTAAGTTTATTGACAATTGCATAGAGCGTAGTGGTTTTTCCGGAACCAGTTGGACCGGTAGTCAGAATCATGCCACTGGGAGCTGCAATTTGTTTTTGCACTATTTCATAGGCCAATCCGCACAAGCCTAAATTTTCCACAGCCACCTGGATAGAAGATGGATCAAGAAGTCTCATTACAATGCTTTCACCATAATTTCCAGGAATAATTGAAACACGAATGGTGATTTTTTTTTCTTCAATATTCACATCAAAAGTTCCATCTTGGGCGATATCACGCAAGTTCAATTTCATGTTAGACATCATCTTCACACGATTAGCTATACTTTTGAAAACGTTCAGGGGCAAGAAAGCTACATCATGCAAGATTCCATCAATACGATAGCGCAGGCGAAATTCTTTTTCTTGTGGCTCGATATGAACGTCACTTGCGCCAAGTTTATAGGCGCCACCCATCATTACATTTAAAATTTGCGTAGTGGGCAATTCATTGATTCTCTGCTTGAGGGTGGTCAGATCTTTTAAATATTCATCAAATTTTTTCAAATCATCGCCAGTTAAATTAACACTAAGTTGTGAAAGAATGTCAGTAAAAACAATTTTTTTGTAGCGATCCCAAACCCTTTCTATGTTATATTGAGAAACTACAAAAATATTTAAATCCCAGTCAGTGGATTCACGCATATTTTTTAGGAATTCAATAGTTTCAGGAACAGTTGGGTCAGTTGAGATGATAGTTATTTTTTTCCCAGTTTTAGCAATGATGGCCACATTAAATTGTCTAGCTTCTTGCTCAGAAAGTGTTTTTATAGCTTCATTCTCAATGGGGATAAGGTTGGTGTCAATGTAGGACATACCAAGAGTCGCTGCAAAAGCTGAGGCACGTTCTTCTTCGGATTGATGGCGCATTTTGGATAAAACTTTTTGCGTATCCTCTTGTTTTTGCGCGTCATCCTTGCTCGGTTGGAAAGAAGTTTTTTTGTGAAGTATTTTTGGCATATGTTTTTTGTATAGAAATTTTTTATTTTATAACTCTATTCTACTGTATTTTCTGTAATTTCGCTACTTTTCGCAGTAACTCATCCAAAATCTAATGATTGCCCTAGTCGATTTATCATTTAAAATCTAATCTTGGAGATAGCTAAACAATTAAGGCTATCTCCATGA
>LBXA01000011.1 GCA_000995125.1 Candidatus Moranbacteria bacterium GW2011_GWA2_39_41
AATTTTTTAATATTTGATAGATTAATTGTTAGAATCCTAGGTTTTTTATTTGAAAAATCGAAAGGGCTCATCATTAGATTTTTAAATGAGGTATCACGACATTATATATCTAACCATGTTAAATTGTAAGCCAGTCATAGCTTATTAATCAAATCTGACACTGTGGCAGAAAAGCGTTGTTTGATTATTAGAATGGTTCTGATATTATTGATTACCTCGCATATAAAACAAAAAAATCCCCGAGCAATCTGGTTTTTTTTTGTTTTGTGGTATAATTAGTGCATGGTTAGAAAAATATCAAAACTTGTGATGGCGAGCGGATTGCTAGTGGTGACATTGGCAATTGTGTTTACGTTGTTTGCGGTCTTTCAGAAATAAGCGCTTTTCACAAAAATGAAAATTCAGATTGAAGTCAATAACACGACCGAAAGTCCGTTGGCGGATGATTTTTTTGCGGTGGTGGCGCAGAAAACTATTGAAATGGTTGGCTATGAATTTTTGCGAGAAAAAATAATTTCCATCAGTGTAGCTCTGGTGTCTGAGGCGGAAATGCAAAAACTCAATCGAGAAAATCGCCAGAAAGACAGCGTGACTGACATTTTGTCTTTTTGTGAATATGAAAACATTTCAGAAATCGAAAAAGCAACTGAGGCAGAGCTGTTTTTGGGCGAGTTGATTTTGTGCTATGATGATATTGAGAAATATGCCGTGGAGCAGAACCTTGATGTGCAAAAAGAATTGGTCAATGTGGCTTCGCACGGCATCCTGCACCTATTGGGATTTGCACATGGTGATCAGATGTTTGGGATTCAAGAAGAAATCGTAAAAAGTTTTTAAAAATATTATGCAAAGAGCTAAAGATTTTTATCGCAGTCTGAAACACGCCGTCAGTGGTTTGAGTTATGCTTTGCGTTATGAAAAGAATTTTCAGAATGAAGTCATTTTCGCTTGTCTAGTTATTGGCGCGATGATTTATTATCAGGTCACGGAAAGTGAGAAGATAGTTTTGTTTTTGGTGATTATGGGCGTGTTGGTGATGGAGTTGTTGAACACGGTGATGGAGCGGATTGCTGACATTTTGAAGCCCCGCGTGCATCCCTATGTACGAGTGATAAAGGATTTGATGGCGGCCAGTGTGCTGGTTTCATCACTTTTGGCAGTGATTATTGGTTTGATTATTTTTATCCCGTATATATTCAGAAGATAGTTAACCTGGCCCAATTGCGATAAGTGTGTTTTTGTATTATAATAGATTAAGTCTAAAAACAATTTTTTAATCAAGATAAAGCTTGGGCATAAATCATGGCAAGTCGAGATATTATTGTTGGAATTGATATTGGCTCTTCAAGTGTGCGCACAGTCATTGCGCGAATTTTTCCTGAGGAAGAAAAACCCCGTATCATCGGCGTTGGTTCTGCTGCTTCCACTGGTGTGCGCAAAGGTGTGATTGTGGATTTGGAAGAGGCAACGAAATCTATCAATGAATCAGTCGAACAAGCTGAACGAACTTCCGGTGTGGCCGTGAGCCAAGCGGTGGTGAGTATTGGTGGCAACCACATCACGTCACAACATTCCAAAGGTGTGATTGCAGTGGGGCGCGCGGATGGTGAAGTGGCGGAAGATGACATCGAACGCGTGATCAACGCGGCGCAAGCTATTTCGATTCCACCCAACAAAGAAATCCTCCATATTATCCCAGAAACGTATTCGTTGGATGATAATAAAAATATTAAAGATCCATTTGGTATGAATGGCGTGCGACTCGAAGTTGATGCGATGATTGTGGAGGGTTCAACGCCTTTCATCAAGAATCTGACTAAATGTTTTGAACAAGCGGGCATCGCTATTTCTGATTTCGTGTTGGCGCCTCTGGCGGCGACCAAGGCCACTTTGACCAAAAGACAAAAAGAATTGGGCGTGGTTTTGGTGGATATCGGTGGAGGCACGACCTCAATGGCGGTCTTTGAAGAAAATGATCTTTTGCACACAACAATTTTGCCAATTGGTGGCAACCACATCACTAATGATATTGCTATTGGACTGCGAACTTCCATTGATGTGGCGGAAAGAGTGAAGTTGGAATATGGCAACGCTTTGCCACGAGAAATCGGAAAGAGGGAAGAAATAAATTTAGCCGAACTGGATTCAAGTGAAGAAGGTATTGTTTCACGTTATCACGTGGCGGAAATTATTGAAGCACGTTTGGAAGAAATCTTTTTGCTGGTGAACAAAGAATTGAAAATGATTGGGCGAGAAAAACTTTTGCCGGCCGGTGTGATTTTGACTGGTGGCACAGCGAAGCTTCCCGGAGCAGTTGATTTGGCGAAAAACATTTTAGGTTTGCCAGCGCAAACTGGATTTCCAATGCAACTTGGGGGACTCATTGATAAGGTGGATGACCCAGCTTTTGTGACGGTGATTGGATTGATTCTGTGGGGCTTGGAAAATGATAGTAGTGCGCGCGGCGGAATGATGTTAAAAAACAAATTGACTGGTTCTATTTCCAATGGCATGAGTGGGGGAATTGACGGTATGAAAAAATGGATTGGCAAATTTTTGCCATAAGAGCTTGAAATAGATATATTGCGCGAAAACAAAGACTAAAATAAACACGAAAATAGCTTATTTGACACATAGTATTTATATGTGCTAAATTTAGTTACTGAGAAATTGAGGGTTGAAACTCTCGAATTTTGTGGAAAAGTCATTAAATTTCATTTTTTATATCAAAACATATGGCAGAAATAAAACCACCAGTAGAAACATTCGCACGCATCAAAGTTGTTGGAGTTGGAGGTTCTGGAGGCAATGCAATTGAAAGAATGATTGAGTCTAAGGTGAAGGGCGTCGAGTTTGTGGCCATAAACACTGATTCACAAGCCTTGCATCACAATAAAGCTAGTGAAAAGGTTCACATTGGAAAAAATTTGACCAAGGGTCTTGGAGCTGGAATGAACCCGGACATTGGACGACAAGCGGCGGAAGAAACTCGCGATGAAATCCAAGATGTTTTGAAAGGTGCAGATATGGTTTTTGTAACTTGTGGTTTGGGTGGAGGAACTGGATCAGGAGCGGCGCCAGTGGTGGCTGAAATTGCTAAGGAATTGGGAGCTTTGACTGTAGCAGTAGTGACTCGACCTTTCACTTTTGAAGGAGCACAAAGAAGATCGATTGCGGATGAGGCTTTGGAGAATTTGCGAGAGCGTGTGGACACTTTGATCACCATTCCCAATGATAAACTTTTACAAATCATCGACAAAAAAACAACTTTGATCAATTCTTTCAAGATTGTGGATGACGTTCTGCGCCAAGGTGTGCAGGGAATTTCTGATTTGATTACAAAACCAGGAATTGTCAATGTCGACTTTGCTGATGTGCGAGCGATTATGTCTAACAGCGGTTCAGCTTTGATGGGCATTGGAATTGGAACTGGCGAAAACCGTGCCGCGGATGCTGCCAAAGCGGCCATCAACAGTCCACTTTTGGAACTTTCTATTGATGGCGCGAAAGGTGTGCTGTTCAACGTGAGTGGTTCATCTGATTTGACCATGTTGGAAATCAATGAAGCAGCCAACATCATCACTGAATCAATTGATCCCAACGCAAAAGTAATCTTTGGAGCGGTGGTGGATGACACCATCAAGAAAGGTGAAGTTCAAATCACAGTAGTGGCTACTGGTTTTGACTCTGATCGCGTGAAAGAAACTCCAGTGGAAAGAATGTCTCGTATGACCATCAATCAAATGAAACCAGCCGCGCAAAACACTTCAAACGTCTCCAATATCATGGAAGAAATTGAAGAAGAAATGCCAAAAATAACTTTTCCGGAAAAATTTGAATCAAAAATGATCATTGAAGAAAAGATTCAACCCAAACCAATCCGACCAGCCTATTCAGCTTCAGAGAAATCTTTAGATGAAGACGGCGATGATGAATTGGAAATTCCAGCTTTTATTCGCAGGAAGATGGGGAAATAGACACTTCAGCACGTTAGCATTTGAGCATATTAGCAATATAGCAAAAAGCATTGATTTCGGTCAGTGCTTTTTTGATGGCTCTTGTTAAAATGTTAATATGCCAATGTGCTAATATGATTCGAAAGTTATCCACAGGTAAGGTAGTTGACAGTGATGCGGGAAGTGATAGAATATCAGTATAATAAAAAATTAATAATTAAAAAATAACATAAATTTATGGAGAAATTAACCAGCAAGCAAAAAATGGTGCTTGACGCCATTCGAACCATGATTGAACGAGGAGAGGGCAATCCAACCAGCTATAAGTTGCACAAGCATCTTGAGGAGCAAGGAATTGACGCAGGAAGCTTGAAAAGCACGATGCAGGTGATTGAGGCGCTGGAGAAGAAAGACCTCATCAAACGGGATTTTGACAAGAAATTGTTCATGGTGGAAAATGATAGTTATGCCAATTTTGAAAACATCTTTTCTATGCCAATGTATGGCTTGGCTTCTTGTGGTGAGGCCTTGGCTTATGCCGATGGCAATGTAGACGGCTATCTGCAAATTTCCAAGAGTCTTTTTCGCAGGCAAGATCCGGCACAACTTTTTGCCGTCAAGGCCTTGGGCGATTCGATGAACAAAGAAGGGATTGGCGATGGCGATTATGTAGTTTTTGAAAAAGCTGACAATTCGTCCGACTACGAAGGCAAGATCGTAGTAGCAGTCATCAATGGTATGGCCACCATCAAACGTTACAAAAAACTTCCGCATGGCATGATTGGACTTTTCCCACAATCAACCAACAAAATTCATCAACCGATCTATCTCGATGAATCCGACACAATTCTCGTAGCCGGCATCTTCAAAAAAGTTCTGCCCGTGGCATATGTGAGTCTATAGTATACTCGCAAATTCAAGCTAATTTAAAGCGAATGAAAACTAAAGATTTAGTTTTTCCCAAAGAAAGCTATCAGATTATTGGAATTGCGATGGAGATTCATAGTGAATTGGGAAATATTTATCAGGAAATAAACTATCAAAGGGTTTTTGAAGAGAAGTTAAGAAAGCTCGATATTGCATTTGAAAGAGAAAAGAAAGTCATAGTTAAAACTAAGGATGGCTGTGAAGTGGGTGAGTTTAAGATTGATTTTATTGTAGATAATAAGGTGCTACTAGAGTTCAAGCGAGTAAATTTCATCCATTTTAATGACACTAAACAAGTGTTACGATATCTAAAGGCTACAAACTTAAAGCTCGGAATAATAATCAATTTTAAGCTAAACAGGCTCCAATACAAAAGAATTATAAATGCTGACTATAAGTAGCTTAGTTTTGATTAGTTTTTTTTGATTAGTGAACATTAGTGAGTTGCTTGTGGATAACTTTTGAAATATCAAAAAATTCTAGGAAAACTCGCCCCTTGGCGAGTTTTTCAATTGTGGTATAATAGTATCAAGGTACACTATATGTGGTAGGAAAGTGCAAATAACTCAATAAAAATCGCTAATTTATAAAAATAAAAATATGAATTGTCCCTTCTGTAATAATGCAGAAACAAAGGTGGTTGATTCACGCGATACTAACGAAGGCAAGATTACTCGAAGAAGACGCGAATGTAGTAAGTGCGAATCAAGATTTTCGACTTATGAGGAGATTGAATTGTTGCGTCTGACGGTGGTGAAGAAGAATGGCGAGAAGACAGAATATGATAAATCAAAAATTGAAATTGGCATCCGACGTGCGCTCATCAAAAGACCGGTCACGGAAGAAAAAATAATCAAACTTTTGGGAGACATTGAATACACTATTCAGTCACTAGAAAAATCAGAAGTGACCACCAAAGAGATTGGCAAGATAGTTCTCAAAAAAATGAAAGAGTTTGATGAAGTAGCCTATGTGCGATTCGCCAGCGTCTATAAATCATTCGGGAGTGTGGAGAGTTTCAAAAAAGAATTGGACATGTTAGACAACAATTAAAATTTTTATAAAATAAATTATCTAATTTCTAAAAACTGTATGATGGCAAAAATCAAAAACAAAAAGCCTGCCCGCAATGCTACGCCGTTAGCTAAGAAAGGGGAGAAAAATAATTCCAGAAAACTGTCAAAAGAAAGCACTAGTCAGACACAGCATGGCGTTGCAGGCTGGGGGAGCAAGATCGTTGGGGGAAAAGGGGTGGCATCCAAGAAAGCTGTAGCGAAAAAAGTTGTTGCGAAAAAGGTAGTCGCAAAAAAAGTGGTAGCTAAAAAAACAGTTGCCAAAAAAGTTGTCGCCAAAGTGGTGGCAGCTAAAAAAGAAACTGGAGTTATGAAAGTAGCAAAGCGCAGTGGTAAGGTAGTATCATTTGACCCAAAGAAAATTGCCAAAGCTGTGATGAAAGCCTTTTCAGAAACAGGTGAAGGCAGTGAGGGAGATGCGCAAAAAGTTGCGGCCAAAGTGGCACAAATGTTGAACAAGAGTTATAAAAAAGGATTCATTCCGGAAATTGAAGAGGTGCAGGATTTGGTGGAACGAGTTTTGATGATTCTAGATTTCGATGAAACAGCCAAAGCTTATATCCTGTATCGCGAACAACATCGAAAAATTCGTGAAACAGAAGAATCATTAAAGGACGCTGTCGATTTGGTAGATAAGTATATTCAAGAAATTGACTGGAAAGTGAAGGAAAATGCCAATATGGCTTATTCCTTGCAAGGCCTTAACAATTACATAGCCTCAATTGTTAGTTCAAACTACTGGATGAATCGCGTATATACTAAGGCCATTCGCGATGCGCATGAAGGTGGAGATTTTCATATTCATGATTTGCAATTGGTAGCGGCCTATTGTTGTGGTTGGGATTTGCAAGATTTGATTCGTCGCGGTTTCACTGGTGTGCCAGGCAAAGTAGCTTGTAAACCAGCTAAACATTTGGGTTCAATTTTGGGACAAATGGTGAATTTCATTTATACTTTGCAAGGTGAAGTGGCTGGAGCACAAGCTTTCTCAAATTTCGATACCTTACTGGCTCCGTTTGTGCGATATGATAAATTGTCCTATGCCAAAGTGAAACAAGAGATTCAGTCATTTGTGTTCAATATGAATGTTTCCACTCGCGTTGGATTCCAAACTCCTTTTTCCAATATCACTTTGGATATCGTGGCACCGAAAAATCTTAGGGATGAAATAGTGGTTGTTGGTGGAATTCCACAGAAAGAAAAGTATGGTGAGTTCCAAGCGGAAATGAATATGATCAATCGAGCTTTTGCTGAAGTGATGACTGAGGGTGATGCGGATGGACGAATTTTCACTTTCCCAATTCCGACCTATAACATCGACAAGAATTTTGATTGGGAGGACAAGCGCTTTGATGCGATTTGGGAAATGACCGCTAAATATGGCATTCCATATTTCGCCAATTTCATCAATTCAGATATGGATCCAGATGACGCGCGCTCAATGTGTTGTCGTTTGCGATTAGACAATCGAGAATTGCACAAGCGTGGTGGTGGACTCTTTGGAGCCAATCCATTGACTGGCTCAATCGGAGTGGTGACCATCAATATGCCAAGATTGGGTTATACTTCAAAGAATAAAAAAGAATTATATCAACAACTAGATCATTTGATGGACTTGGCGAAAGATAGCCTAGAGACCAAGCGAAAATTAGTCGAAAGTCTAACTGACAAAGGACTGTATCCATATACAAAAGTGTATCTGGAAGCCATCAAAATGCGTCGCAATGAATATTGGGCTAACCATTTCTCAACCATTGGACTCATCGGAATGAATGAATGTTTACTGAATTTGATTGGCAAAGACATCACGACTAAAGAGGGACAAAAATTTGCGGAAGATATTTTGGTGCATATGCGAGACAGAATGGTGAAATATCAAACTGAAACTGGCAATATGTATAATCTTGAAGCCTCTCCTGGTGAAGGAACTGGAACTCGCTTAGCTCTGCTAGATAAAAAGAAATTTCCAGATACACTCTTTGCCAATGACAAGGCTGTGCGAGAACAAGATTCAGCGCCATACTACACCAATTCATCTCAATTGCCAGTATCGTTTACAGAAGATATATTCGAAGCACTGGATCTGCAAGACAACATTCAAACCAAATATACGGGTGGAACAGTGTTGCATGGATTCTTGGGAGAAAGAGTTTTGGACATTGAGACAACCAAAAATTTAGTGAGAAAGATTGCGGAAAATTATTCCTTGCCATACTTCACACTCACGCCAACCTTCAGTATTTGCCCAGTGCATGGCTATTTGAATGGCGAGCATGCAGTTTGTCCGAAGTGCAAGGCGGAGCAAAGCAGTACAGTATATCTGAAAGTTGTGATGGCAGACTAATACAGATCTAAAGCAATCTAAATTTTTTCAATATAAATAAAAATAAAACATTTCTCGATTCGCAGTTGTAAATAACGTCGGATCAGAAAACAAAAAGATGAAGACCTATAAATGCCACGACTGTGGAAAAACATTGGAGTGCAATGATGAATACATGCCCTACAAAGTTGGACAAGAAACATTTGTGAAATGCAAAGCTTGTCACGAGGCAAATTCAGCTTTGGAGAATTTCCAAAAAGCCGAAGTATATTCTCGCGTAGTCGGTTATATTCGACCAGTGCAACAATGGAACAAGGGCAAACAAGCAGAATTTTCCGATCGAATGGAATTTGTAGTTAATGGCTCAGCTTGCGGTTGCTAATAGATTTCTAAATTAGAAAAGATAGCGGGGCGATATCTGTCATAAAAACAGGTGTCGCCCTAGTTTATAATAATAATTTTGAGTTTCGAATTTCGAATTTTAAAATAATATCTAATTTTTTAATTATTTAAAAATTTAGTAATTAAAAATTGATTCAAAATTTAAAATTCTAAATTAAAAATTTGAGTATTTAAATAATATGAGACAAGCGTTGGTATATTAGTTATCAGCCTAGCCTCACAAATAAAAATATTATGATACTTGGTGGTTTTCAAAAACTGACCCTGCTCGATTATCCAGGGAAAATTGCAACGACAGTCTTCACGCTTGGTTGCAGTTTTCGCTGTCCATTTTGTCACAATCCAGAATTGGTTGATTTGCGCTTGGCGCACAACGAGGAATCGGAAAAGGAATTTTTTGAATTTCTAGCTAGGCGAGTGGGAAAATTGGAAGGAGTTTGCGTTACTGGTGGAGAGCCGACCATTCAACCAGACATCATCGAGTTTATCCAGAAGATCAAGAAGATGGGTTTCTTGGTGAAATTGGATTCCAACGGCACACGGCCAGATGTTTTGAAAAAAATAATTGATCAAAAGCTGGTAGACTACATTGCCATGGATATCAAGAGTTCCTTGGAGAATTATGACAAAACCACGGGTTCAAAAGTGGATAAAGATCGAATTCGCCTAAGTGTGAATATGATTATGCATAGCAAAATTCCGCATGAATTTCGCACTACTGTTGTGCCAGGTTTGCACAGCGAAAAAGATTTCGACGACATTGCCAAGTGGATTGATGGGGCCGAAAATTATTTTTTGCAAGAATATCGTGAGGAGCAAAAAATCTTGGATCAGAATTTGAAAAAAATCACCAAAGGCCGAACAATTGATTTGGAAAAAATCCAGAAAAAGATTGAAAAGCATTTTGGGAAAATGGGAATAAGAAGATAGACCTCCCTACGAATTACGAATTTATACGAATGTACTAATGTGATGAATTCAAAGCTACATGTATTCGTACATTCGTAAGTGTTCGTAATTCGTAGGATGATATAGTATGAGAATTTACGTAAAAGTCAGTCCACGTTCATCCAAAAACGAGGTTTATCCTGTTAAATCATCGCTTTTGCAAGGCGTGGGGAAATTTAACGGGGTGACTAAAATTAAATATGGCGAATACAAAGTGAAGCTGACCGCTCCGCCAGTTGACGGTGAGGCCAATATTATGCTAATAAAGATACTAGCAGAATATTTTGCTGTGCCTAAAAGTACCTTAGCAATCATTGGCGGAAAATCCGCTAAGATAAAAATAATCGAAGTTCAAACACTAGCCTAGGAGGGCTACATTATGGAGATTTCCACGATGGCGAGTATCCCAGATTTCTGTACTGAATGTGGGAAATGGGGCAATGCATGTGAATGCAAGCCTTGGTGTGCCATGTGTGGCAAACCTAAATCAAAGTGTCTTGGGCGAGGTGCATGTAGTCCATGGTGCACTACTCATGGCAATGAGGCTTGTGAATGCCTAAAGATGATCCAAGGGAAGGAAAGAATTATAAGCACCAGAATTATTTCACCCAGGATTAAATGTGCTCAATGAAGTCAGAGTCACTTCAAATAAGAGCCGGAGGACAGTGTCCTGCCGGCTTTTAAATTTTTCTGGGTGGTTTATAATTTAAGCATGAACAAAGCCAAGATATTTTTGCTTCTATCCTTGAGTTTTATTGCTGGAATTTTCAGCGCTTCTTTTTATTATCCACATGTTGTGGATATTTTTTATTTATTCTTAGTTTTGATTTTGTCTTTGATAGTATTGTTTATTTGCTACAAAAACAAACAAATCTATTTGGTGACTTTTGTAATTTTGTTTTTTCTAACTGGCGTTTGGCTGACAACTTACAGATTGGAAAAAATCAGCAATCTCAATCAAGAGAAGCGAAATTTTTCTGGAGAAGTGATTGTCAGCAAAGAACCAGCAATAAAAGATCGGCTGCAGAAAATTGTAGTAAAAACGAGGACACTGGGTGTCCTTGGACACCCAGTGTCCAAGAGGGAGAAATTTTTGATTACAACTAATGCGTCTGCGGTCTATGAATATGGCGACAAGTTGAAAGTCAGTTGTAATTTGGAAATTCCAGAAAATTTCAATGGCTTTGATTATCGCATGTATTTGGCCAAAGATAATATTTTGCATTTATGTAAAAATCCCAAGATTGAATTGGTAGAAAAAAATCAGGGCAATCGTGCTTATACTATGATTCTGTATTTCAAAGATAAATTGCAAGACAAAATCATTGCTCTGTTGTCGGCGCCACAATCTGGACTTTTGATTGGTTTGATTTTGGGTGGGGATGATAAATTGTCCCAAACTGTACAAGACAATTTTTCCAAGACAGGCCTGACACATATTGTGGCCGTGTCGGGATATAACGTGACGATTGTAGCAGAATATTTGATGCTTTTGGGAATTTTTTTGGGACTGTGGCGCAAGCAAGCTTTTTGGTTTGCCATTGTCGGGATCTTTTTGTTTGTAGTGATGACGGGCTTTCCGGCCAGTGCCGTGCGCGCCGGCGTGATGGGGTCACTCATTTTGTGGGCGATGAAAAATGGAAGACTTAGCAACGCGCAAAATTCAATTATTTTTTCAGCTATGATAATGCTATTGATTAACCCACTGCTGTTGCGTTGGGACGTGGGTTTTCAATTATCATTTTTGGCGACTATTGGAATTGTCTATTTCTATCCCTTGATTGAAAAATATTCCATCAAGAAAAATGGCGTGGCGTTTCTCAGCGAAATTTTGTTTCTAACTTTGAGTGCGCAGGTTTTTGTGTTGCCAATCATTCTTACAGATTTTCAAAAATTGTCAGTGATTTCGCCACTAGCCAACGTGTTGGTTTTGCCAATTATTCCACTCACAATGCTGTTGGGATTTTTGATGGTGGTGCTGACCTTTGTTTTTCCGCCTCTGGCGACAATTTTGGCTTGGCTGACATACTTACCGTTGAAGTATGAAATAACCATCATCGAATGGATGGCCAACCTAAAATTTGCTTCAGTAGAAATCACAAATTTTTCTTGGGGTTTCGTGGTGATTTGGTATATAATTTTGATAGGGATTTTGTATTTTTCAAGAAGAAGGCGGGATGAAGAAAAAGTACCTTTCTAAAAAATATGCAATATCGAAAAACAATTTATGCTGCACTTTTGCTTCTGCTAATCATTGGCTTGATTTTGTCTGGGATTATTTGGTATGAGAAAAGACAGGATTTGAAAGTTATTTTCTTGGATGTGGGGCAGGGTGATGCGATTTTGATTGAGCAGGGGAGCAATCAAATTTTGATTGATGGTGGGTCTAGTGGGCAGGTGCTGATGGAAAAGTTGGGGCGCTATGTACCTTTTTGGGATCACGAAATTGAGATGGTGATTGCGACTCATCCGGATCAAGATCACATCGAAGGCCTATTGGATGTGTTGAAAAACTACAAAGTCGACTCGCTGGTTGAAACCACGGCGCAAAGTGATTCACAATTATACAAAAAATATGAAAACTTGATCGAGCAAAAGAAAATTCAAAAAATCACAGCTGCTTCCGGCATGAAAATAAAATTTGATCAGGCAGAGATGGAAGTTTTGAGTCCAGTGGGCGAGGTGCCAACAGGCGTTGTCAAAGATACAAATATGTATAGCGTAGTGACAAAATTGGTTTTTGGTCAAAATGCTTTTTTATTCACTGGTGATTTGCCAGACACAGAAGAACGGAGTTTGATTCAAAATCAAGTTGACGTGTCAGCTAAAATTTTGAAAGTAGCTCATCATGGTTCTAAATATTCCAGCACAGATGTATTCTTGGAAAAAGTACAACCACGATCAGCTATCATCTCTGTTAGCAAAAACAATCGCTTCGGCCATCCAGCGCCGGAAGCTCTGGGCAGACTACTGGCGCATAAAATAAATATTTTCCGGACAGATGAATTGGGTGATATTGCATACGAATGTCAAAATCCAAATGTTCAATGCCAAATGATGTTGAATTAAAAATCCTTCCATACGACCATATAAGGAAGTGTGAATTAATGACCAACTAAATTGCTACTATACAACTACATAAGGTAGTGCAAGATGTTATGGTTGCCAAGGGAGCATTTGTGTGATAAATTTAAACTCAGTTAATTATTAAATATTTTAAGTATGGTAAATCCAGCAATAAAAGAAAGATCACTAGTAATCCTTAAGCCGGATGCGATTCAAAGGTCTTTGATGGGAGAAATAATCAAAAGAGTCGAAAGAGTGGGATTGAAGTTTGTGGCTATGAAGCTGACAGTTCTAGATGAAGAAACTCTTTGGAAGCACTATAACAAAGACGATGCATGGTTTGAAAAGAAAGGTGGAAACATTGTGCGCGAAATGGAAGAGCGAGGAATGACAATTGAAAAACCAGCTATTGAATATGGAAAGGATATTTTGCGACATCTAATTAATTTCATGACCTCAGGCCCAGTGTTGGCAATGATTGTTGAGGGTAATGGTGCAACTGGAATTGTCGCTAAGATTGTTGGAGGTACAGAACCATTGACTGCTGATATCGGAACAATCCGCGCTGATTATACTATTGACTCATATGCTTTGTCTGGAATTGATGGTCGAGCTGTTCGTAATCTAGTTCATTGTTCAGAAAATCCTCCTGAGGCTGAAAGAGAAATTGCGTTGTGGTTCAAAGAAAATGAAATTATCAAATATCGATTAGTGCAAGATGCAATTTTGTACGATGTGAATTTGGATGGAATTTTAGAATAAATTTCAAAAATATTTTAAGTAAAAACAGCTCTGCTTCGGTGGAGCTGTTTTTTTATATCCCATTTAAATATTATGCTTACAATAGGATTTTTTTGGGTGAACTTATCCACAGGCATCTTGTTGACAAAAAACAGGGTTTTGTTAAGATGGCTTTATGAAACAAATAAATTCAAAGACAATTTTGCTGAGTGTCTTGATTGCCTCCAACCGGGCGGTTTGTTTCTGCAATTTAAACTAAGCAAAAAAAGTTTAAATAAAAAGATTCAAAGCTGCCCATCAGGGTGGTTTTTTAGTTCTTTGAGAAGAATTTGCTACGTCCAGTTTGAGTGTGAAAAATCGCAATTAGGCTGGGCGCAGTAAAGACTAAAATAATGTATAGGGAGGGTTTTTTATGTCTGATAGAACTGGTCATTTGGCAGGATTCGATGATGATTATAAAAAAATTAAGCCGAGTAAAAAAGAGCCATCTGATGTTGCGATCTATCTCTATCCATGTAGTGGCTGTCCAAGCGAGCGGCATAAAAAACCATGCCTAAACGCTACAGATTGTAGAACATGGATGGCGTGGATAGCAACATCGCCTTTCACGACGCAAAATTAGAAAAAGGGGAGTTCGGCAATGTTTCGACCTCCCCTTTAAAATTGTGGTAGAATATAGATATGACTTTGAAACAAATTGCACGCAAACTATTTTTGATTGCCATCCTGATGTTTTCCATCGGTGTTTTTGTGGTGCGCAATCGCACTTTAGTGGCACAGAACAATCCTTTTTCGCAATACAAATGTGATATTCCAGTGACCTATGCAGTGGGCACAGTCGATCAGCGTTTTGGCGTGTCACAAGAAAAGTTTGTGAGCTTGATGCAAGAAGCCGAGCAAAAATGGGAAAGTGCTTTGGGACGTGATGTTTTTCGTTTTGAATCGAATGGGCGCGTGAAAGTGAATTTGGTGTTTGATGATCGACAATCGACTACGGAAAGTTTGAAAAAAATTATGACCGACATCGATACGGGCAAAGAAAAAACTGATCAATTGGCAAGCAACTATGAATCTTTGCGCACGCAACTGGAACAAAAGAAAAAAGTTTTTGAAACGCAGGCAACTGAGTATGGCAAATCAGCCAAAGCCTATGAGGGCGCGGTGCAGAATTATCAGGCTGATTTGAAAAAATATTCACAGGAAGTTGAAAGATGGAATGCACAAGGCGGAGCAACCGAAGAAGCATACAATGATTTACTCAAAGAAAAGAAAAAGCTGGATGCACAACTCAAAGATCTCAAAAAACAAGAAAGCGATTTGCTGTCTTTGCATAACACTTTGCAAAAGAAACAAACAGAGTTAAATGATTTGGTGGCCAAAGTAAACGCAACAGCGGGAACTATCAATCAGATTGCGGGCAAGACCAATAGCAAAGTTTCCGACTACAATCAAACGCAAGAAGACCGTGGTGAATTTGAAACTGGGCTATATACCAATGACCGCGGAACAGAATCAATCGATGTCTTTCAGTTTTTCGATGACCAAGATTTGCTCGCCATCCTCATTCACGAAATGGGCCATGCTCTTGGTATGGAACACACTGAAAATCAATCAGCCATCATGTATCCCAAACTCATCAATCAAAGTGTCGCAATCACCGCCGACGACCTCGCACTTTTCCAAACAACCTGTGTGCGATAACTCTGTAGGGGTGAAACCCCTACGAAAAACCCCTACGAAATAATAAAAATTAAAAAAGCCCGAGCGATGAAGCTGCGGGCTTTTTCTTCAAACATTGATAATGCTGGAAGGGGTTAGAGTTCGTCGAAATAACGTTGGATTTCTTCGAATGTCAGGCGCTGACTTTCTTCGGGCGAAATGTTATTTGCCTGATTGCCCTTGGAAAGCTGGGCACCCATAACAATGAGATCGGCACCGAGCTTGAGCGCATCATAGGCACTTGTAGTTCGCACCTGATGATCCTTATTCATATGCGAACTGCGGATGCCAGGGACGATGAATTGATATGTGTCCCCGAACATTGATTTTAGGCTTGCAACCTCTTTAGGGCTGCACACAACCATGTCAAAGGGGTTATCGATCCCGGTGAGTTGTTGGAAATCGCTTATGTCTTTGGCAATCTTTTCGCTGGGACTCAAGCCGAAATTTCTTATCTCGCATTCTTTGGCGCTCATATCGGTGGGCAGGGAAAAGAGTGCTAGTTTTGTTTCCGGCAGAACTGGTCGAATCAGCTTGAATGTTTTTGCAGAGACAATCGCAGAAACGGTGACGATGCCCGGCGCGTATGGTGCGTAACGTTTCAAGGTATTTTCGACAGTTCCGACGGAAGCCTTTTCTTCGTCACCGGATACATCGCCGATTTTTAAATCAATGAAAAATTTGACATCAGCTGGGACAACATCTCTGGCCATCTCAATAACGTTTGGTCCTATGCCTGGAATATGGAGTACGTCATTGAACTTAACGTAGGCAACAAGTTCCGACACCAATGGTGAAGCGAAAAATTTTCTGAGATTCGCAACTACCTCGGCCGCACTTCCAGTACCATCAACCGGATAAATAATAACCTTTTTCATCTGCGTCGTATCCTCCTTGGGGTTTTGGGTTATGTAGCTATGAGAAAGAACCAACATCTCTAAATCTTATTTTTTATAGACTAGGTAAAAACAGTCCAAAAGTCAAGCAAACAAAAAATTCCGATTGCCTCGCCTCGATTTGACGAAATGTCTCATCGAGTCGAAGCGGGTCGGAATTTTTTTAGGAGAAAGATAGATTATTTTGTCTTAGACAAAGTCTTGATGCATCGAGTACAAACTTTCAATCTTTCACCGTCAATTTTTTTAGTCTGCAAATTGATAGCAAATTTTCGAAGGGTTTTTACTTGAGAATGGCTGACTTGGTTTCCAGTCTTAGCGCCTCGTTCACAAACTTCACAAACTCTACTCATAAAATTTACTCACTAATTACGAACTAACCTTAAGCTAATGTATGCGAATGTTCGTTTCCATTCGTTTTCATTAGTTCTTAATTCGTGAGTCGCTTATTGATTACTAACAAGATTTAGAGTATCATATAGAAGTTAAATTGTAAAGACCCCGCAGTAACTCATCCAAAATCTAATGATTGCCCTAGTCGATTTATCATTTAAAATCTAATCTTGGAGATAGCTAAACAATTAAGGCTATCTCCAT
>LBXA01000012.1 GCA_000995125.1 Candidatus Moranbacteria bacterium GW2011_GWA2_39_41
CGACTGTTCCGGGGAAGATGCTATCCTTGTCGACGAGCATTGACGTGAACGGGATCGAGAGCAATATCCTTTCCATCGACGCGAACTTCGCTCCGATCGTTTTGGATACTAGGACCGACACCCAAGCCAGCGTGATGAAAGTGAAGGTTTCCGGGAAATACTTCACATCGGATATTTCAAAGATCGGGATTTCCATCGGCTCCAAAAAGGGGACTGTGAAATTTGTGTAAAAATAGCTGTAATAATTTAATTTTTTATAAAAATATGTTTTTGAACAAAACAAAAATGCGAGAGTATTTTAAAAAAGATTTTAGGGCGGATTTAATTGCCGGAATCGTGGTCGGCTTGGTGGCCTTGCCATTGGCCATCGCTTTTGCCATTGCATCCGGGGTGAGTGCGCAGCAAGGATTGTATTCAGCAATCATCGCTGGAGGAATCATTGCTATTTTTTCTGGGTCCAATTATCAGGTTTCTGGCCCAACTGGAGCCTTCATTGTAGTTCTTTTGGGAATCGTAAATAAGTTTGGCGTAGATGGATTGCTAATGGCTGGATTTATGGCTGGAGTTATTTTGATTTTGATGGGAGTGTTTAAGTTCGGTTCAATTATTAAATTTATTCCATATCCGGTGACAGTTGGATTCACTTCAGGAATCGCGATGATTATATTTTTTGGACAAATAAAAAATTTTTTAGGCTTGGATTTTGGCGGCAAAATACCATTGGATTTCATTGAAACATTAGAAATGATTTATCATGGTTTATTGCGGGGAATAAATAATTATTCTCTGATTATCGGTTTGGCAACTTTGGTAATTTTTATGGCGTGGAAAAAATACAATAAAAAATTTCCACCCGCGCCAGTAGCGCTTGCGGGAGGAATAGTTGTGAGTTTGTTTTTTCTGGATAAGCATGTGCCGATTATTGGAGACATTCCTGCGGGATTGCCATCTTTCCATATGTTGGACTTTAATTTTGCCAATGTGAAGCTTTTGTTGCCAGCAGCTTTCACGGTGGCAATACTAGGCGCAATTGAATCATTGTTGTCTGCGGTGGTGGCCGACGGTATGACAGGTACAAAACATAATTCTAATAAGGAATTGATTGCGCAGGGACTTGGAAACATTGTTGTGCCATTTTTTGGGGGAATTCCAGCCACAGGCGCAATCGCCAGAACCGCAACAAATATTAAAAATGGTGGTAGAACAAGAATGGCGGCTATCATTCATGCTGTTGTAATTTTGTTGATTGTTTTGCTTTTTGCTAAATATGCTAAATTTATCCCTTTGGCTGCTTTAGCGGCGATTTTGCTGACAGTGGCATATAATATGAGTGAAATGGATCATTTTAAAAAATTGCTGAAAGCCCCGCGACGAGATGTGGCTGTTTTGATAATAACTTTTCTTTTGACAGTTTTCGCTGATTTGACAGTGGCAGTTGGCATTGGAGTTGTGATGGCAGCATTGCTATTTATTAAGCGTGTTAGTGAAATAAAAAGCATTGTCAGCAGTTTGGATGATAATGTTAAAGTTGGTAGTGAGGGCAGTAAGCGATTACATGAAAGTATCGTTGATTTTCCACAAATTTCTTTGTATGAAATCAATGGGCCAATGTTCTTTGGCGCAGCGAGTGTGATGCAGGAAAGAATGGGATACGCGCAAGAAGGCGTGTTGATTATTCGTATGAAACATGTTGGCGCGATTGATGCTACAGCGACGCATGCCTTGGAGCTTTTGATTGAGGAAGTGCATGAGGCTGGTGGAAAAGTTATTTTAGCTACTGTACAAAAATATGTTTTACTAAATCTGAAAAAAACCGGAATAGTCGATCTTCTAGGCGGAGAAAAATATTTGGCCAAAAGTAGCACCGAAGCCATTGAAATGGCTAAAAATATAATTGCAGAGAAAAAATAAGCTTAAAGAATATTTAAAAACCACCCAATTTATCGGGGTGGTTTTTTTCTAAGTTTTTTTGGTGTTATAATAGAAGCAAGTTTAAATAATAATAAAAAAATAAATGGAAGATAAAACTAAAAAAATAATTATAATAGTGTCATTGGCTATCATTTTGATAGCAGTGCTTGTGATAGTGATTAATGGAGCAAAAAAGAATGTGGTGCTGAATGGCGATATCTATGAAACGCAGGGAATTGATGGCAGTGGAATATCTGTTCCAAAAGCTATGTTGGGTGTAGCTAGTGACATAGCGCCAGCTAATTTTTCTGAGAGATCATCTATGAAGGCAATTGATTCTGTGGCGGCACAGGATGTGACTGACAAGCGGATTATCAAAATTGGCAACTTGGATTTGAAAGTGAGCAATGCTGATGATGCTTCACAAAAGATTGCGCAGATTGCCAAAAATAATGGGGGAGAAGTTTTTTCTTCCAATTTTTATCAAACTAGCAAGAATATCAAGAGTGGCACGGTTGAGATAAAGGTGCCGATGAGTAATTTTGAAAAAACATTTGCCGACATCAAGACCATCGCAACCTTGGTGGTGCGCGAGTCAACTTCTGGCACTGACGTGACAATGGAATATTCTGATTTGCAAATTCAACTCAAAAACAAACAAGCCGAGGAGCAATCTTTCTTGAGCATTTTGGATCGTGCCGGCAAGATTGATGATGTCTTGGCAGTGACACGTGAAGTGGCGCGTGTGCGAGGTGAGATTGAAAGTTTGCAGGGTCAGATTAAATTTATGGATTCACAAACTGACAAAGCAACCATCACGGTTTCCATGACTGAAGACACGGCCATAACTTTTTCAGACAAATGGCGTCCATGGCAAGTGGCCAAAGAAACTTTCAACGCACTCTTTAAAGATATTCAAGGCGCAATCAATTTCGCCATCGTCTTAGTTATTCGCATCATCCCAATTATTATTATGTATATCCTAATTTTTGGATTGCTATATTGGGTAGGTAAAAAGCTATACTTTAAAATAAAGGGCTAAAAGGGGATAAATGGGAAAAATAAGGGGCGAATTGAGAAATTCGTCCTTTTTCATTGTGCTTGAAAGAAAGGTAAAAATGAGCTAGAATCAAGGAGTAATGTAAAAACACTATGGAAAGCTACAATCCTAAAGAAATAGAGCGAAAATGGCAAGAAGTTTGGCTCAAACAGGCTTCGGCAAAGATTGATAAGGATGACACTCGGAAGAAATTCTATATTTTAGATATGTTCCCATATCCGTCTGGCACTGGCCTGCATATGGGACACACTGAGAGCTACACGGCGAGCGATGTTTTCTATCGTTTCAAGAAGATGCAAGGTTTCAATGTTTTGCATCCCCAGGGCTTTGATGCCTTTGGTTTGCCAGCGGAAAATTATGCCATCAAGACTGGCGTGCCGCCAGTTGAAACGACCAGGAAGAATATGGAGAATTATATTCGCCAAATGAGATCATTGGGATTCAATTATGATTTTTCCGAGCAAGCAATCACTAGTGATCCAGAATATTATAAATGGACACAATGGATTTTTTCCGAGTTTTATAAAAATGGTTTAGTTTATAAAAAAACCCAAAAAACAAATTGGTGCTCTTCTTGTCAGACTGTCATTGCTAATGAACAAGTGGTGGAAAATGAATGCGAACGTTGTGGAACAGGGATTGAGCAAAAAGAAATGCCAACTTGGTTTTTCAAAATCACAGATTTTGCTGAAGAATTGATTGCAGATTTAGATAATGTCGATTGGCCGGAATATACCAAAAAGAATCAGCGAGCGTGGATTGGAAAATCCGAAGGTACTGAGTTTGATTTTGCGATAAAAGACCTGCCTGCCGGTAGGCAAGGTTCTGCAGAAAAAATCAGAGTATTCACTACAAGAGTGGATACGGTATATGGTGTGACTTATGTTGTGGTGGCACCAGAACATCCCGTGATCACACAACTTGAATCGCAAATCGCAAATCGCGATGAAGTTTTCGCATACATTGAAAAAAGTAAAAATAAAACAGAATTGGATCGAATGGAGGCCAAAGAGAAGACTGGTGTTGAGTTGGATGGCATCAAGGCCGTCAATCCATTTAATGGCGAAGAAGTTCCAGTTTTTGTGGCTGACTATGTCTTGGGTAACTATGGTACGGGTGCGGTGATGGCTGTGCCAGCACATGATGAAAGGGATTGGGATTTTGCTAAGAAATATGATTTGTCAATCAAACAATCCATCGCCCCTATTTTTGTAGTTAAAGAAGGAAAGGATGCTATCAGGGATGATGCGGAAACTGTCAAAAGGAAGACCGTGGTTGCGATAATAAAACATTGGGAGGAAGATAAAATATTTTGTTTAAATTGGGAAAAATTTGGTTGGAAGTCTTTTATAATTGGAGGGGTGGAAGATAACGAATCAGGCGAGGAAGCAGCTATACGAGAAGTCAAAGAAGAAAGTGGTTTTCAAAATATAAAAACCATTCGAAAAATTGGTGGCGAAGTTCATAGTAATTTTTATGCGAGTCATAAGGGTGAGAATAGATATGCAAAAACGGAATGTTATTATATTGAACTTGGAGATGGAGGTTTCATAGAACCGAAAGAAGAGGAAACTAAAAATCATAGAGGAGAATGGGTTAAACTGAAAGATATCAGTAAATATGTTAATCTGAATGTTCATGAGTGGTTTTGTAAAATTTTTGAAAATGGTGACGGTGCTTTTGTAGAAGATGGTGTTCTCGTTAATTCAGAAAATTATTTAGAAATGTCTTCTGAAGAAGCGCGGGAAAAAATGACAGCTTGGCTGGAAGAAAAAGACTTGGGTAAAAAAGTTGTGAATTATCGTTTGCGCGATTGGTCAATTTCGAGGCAGAGATATTGGGGCTGTCCAATCCCAATTGTATATTCACCAGAGGGTGAACCGCATTTGGTTCCAGTAGAACATTTGCCATGGATGCTTCCGGAAGATGTTGATTTTGTACCGACTGGAGTTTCACCTTTAGCTAAATCAAAAGAATTGCAAGAAAGGACCGAGAAGATTTTTGGTGCTGGCTTCACTGCGGAATATGATACGATGGACACTTTTGTAGATTCATCTTGGTATTTCTTGCGCTATCCAGATGTACACAATGCGCAAGAATTTTGTTCCGAAAAAAGAAAAGCTTGGTTGCCAGTGGATGTGTATATCGGCGGAGCAGAGCACACCTATATGCATCTTTTGTATGCTAGGTTTTTTGTGAAAGCTTTGCACAAAATTGGACACTTGAGTTTCAAAGAACCATTTTTGAAGTTGCGCCATCAAGGTATGGTTTTGGACAAAGAAGGCAAAAAGATGTCCAAGTCCAAGGGCAATGTCATCAACCCAGACGATATGGTGGAAAAATTCGGTGCAGATTCTGTGCGTATGTACATGATGTTTGTGGCGCCACTGGAAGATGCGGTTATGTGGAACGAAGAGAATATTGTGGGTGTGCGCAGATTTTTGGAAAGAGTTTGGCGATTGCAAGAAAAAATTGTTGCAGAGAATACTGCGGTTGAATCTTTGACGCATAAGGCTATCAAAAAAGTTGGTGAAGACATTGAGGCAATGAAATTTAACACGGCTATATCTGCGATGATGATTTTGGTGAATGAGGCAGATAAGTCTGGCATAGCTGAATCTAGTTACGAGTTACTAGTAACTATTCTAGCTCCATTTGCGCCACACATGGCTGAAGAAATTTGGAATAATCTTGGACATACAGAAAGCATTTTTGTTTCTAGCTGGCCAGCGTATGATCCAGAATTGATCAAGGATGAAAAAATAAATTTAGTAGTTCAAGTGAATGGCAAAGTGCGCGACACAATTGAAGTTGAGGCTGACATTGCAGAAGATGAGGCAAAAAAAGTGGCGCTAGAAAGTGAAAAAGTTAAAGCATATGTTGTAGGAAAAGAAATCAGAAAAATTATTTATGTTAAAAATAAACTCATTAGCATCGTTGTTTAATTCATTAACGAAAACAGTATGCAAGTAGTAATTTTAGCGGCTGGAAGAGGGAAGAGAATGCAGGACTTGACTAAGGGTGTGCCAAAGCCAATGTTGAAAATCAAAGGCAAGCCGATTTTGGAACACAAGATCAATATGTTGCCAAAAGAAGTTACAGAAATTGTTTTTGTGATTGGTTATTATGGCGAGCACATCATGAATCACTTCAAGCACTACTTCGGTGGTCGCAAAGTAACTTATGTTTTTCAAACAGATCTAAATGGAACTGGTGGTGCATTGTTTTTGGCTAAAAGTGTTTTGCGAGATAAATTTTTAGTAATGATGGGAGATGATCTGTATCATAAAAAAGATTTAAATAAATTGATTAAACATGATTTGGCTATCTTGGGACGTGAAGTGGAAGATGATAGTAAATTTGGTATCATCAAAACTAACAGCAAGGGACATATGATTGAGGTTGTGGAGAAGCCAAAAAGATCAAAAGATAAACTAGCCAATACTGGCGTGTATGTTTTGAACAAGAAAATTTTTGATTATGATTTAGTTCCAATTGGTGGCGGAGAATTTGGCTTGCCACAAACTATGGCTAAAATGTCTAAAGATTATCCAGTTAAAGTTGAAGCTGCTACGATTTGGCACACCATTGGCAATCCAGAAGATTTGATTGAGGCAGAAAAAATCATCCATAAATTTGAAGAAAAGCAGCGGGCAACTGAAATTGTAAAAGTTGCAAAGCCCAAAAAAATATTGAAAATTACAAAAATCAAAAAATTAAATGGAAACTAAAAATCAAAAAATAGTTGGTATAGAGGCACAATTAAATGCATCTCTGCTAAGTGAAAAAACAAATAAAAGGTTCTTTACTCTTTCTGAATTTCGCCATGAAGTGGGAATTCCGCTTGTATTGGCCAAGAAGCTGGTTATTTGGGGTGTTATTGAGGCTGAAAAGGCAGTTGATGGAACTTTACGGATTGCGGGCTCGCAGGTGGCTGTGGCGATAGATCTGTTCGAAAAACCTTGGATCAAAGCCTATTATTTCATTCGCGCCTTAGGTCCTGGACTCATCACAGGGGCATCTGACGATGATCCCTCTGGTATTGGCACATACTCATCAGTTGGCGCCAAATTCGGCTTTGCGATTCTGTGGATGGCAGCTTGGCTTTTGCCGATGATGATGGCGATTCAGGAAGTCTGTGCGCGTATTGGAATTGTGACTAACCGCGGTTTGGCTGGGGTTTTACAAAAACATTATAAAAAGAAAATTGTAGCCGTAGCCGTAGTGCTTTTGATTGTGGCTAATATTGCTAATATCGGAGCTGACCTTGGGGCAATGGCCGCGTCTTTGCAGATGTTGATACCTATCAATTTTTATGTGGCTGCAATATTTTTTGCAGCATTGACAATTGTATTTGAAATTTTTGTCGGTTATCATCTATATGTGAAATTTTTGAAATGGTTGGCAATTTCAGTTTTTGCCTACATTGTCACAGGCTTTATTATTCATCCGGATTGGAAGATGGTTTTTGGGTCAGTTATCATTCCGCAAATAACTTTCAGTAAGGAATATCTCTTTGCGATAATCGCTATCTTTGGTACAAGCATCACGCCCTATCTTTTTTTCTGGCAAACCTCAGAAGAGGTTGAAGAAAATCGCATGCATAAAAAATTACACAAATTGTTGGGTAGCAAAGAGGATAGTTTAAAAATTAGAATTGGAAGAATGCGTACAGACGTGGGGACAGGCATGATTTTGGCTAATATAGTTTTCTTTTTTATTGTAGTTACAACAGCTCAAGTGCTTTTCAGTCAGGGCATAACCAATATCAATTCAGCTGAACAAGCCGCAATGGCTTTGCGACCATTGGCCGGTGATTATGCTTTTTTGCTTTTTGCTTTTGGCATCATCGGCACTGGAATGTTGGCTGTGCCAGTCTTAGCAGGCTCTGGTGCCTATGCATTGTCAGAAATTATGAATTGGCGCGAAGGCTTGGAAGAAAAATTTTCCCGTGCCAAGGGGTTTTATCTAGTGATTACTGTTTCAATTATAGTGGGCCTGTCTTTGAATTTTTTCCATATCAATCCAATCTTAGCTTTGTATTATTCAGCTTTTTTGAATGGCATCATTGCCTTACCGCTACTCATTATCATAATGATTGTCGGTGATGATAAAAAAATTATGGGCCGTGAAACACATCCGATGTGGGTGCGAATTTTTGGCTGGCTATCAATTTTATTTATGATTGGCGCAGTGATTGCAACTGGAATTTTGTATGTATAATTTAAAAAATAAAGAAGTTAAAAAAATTGCTAAAAAATATGCCAAATACACTGATTTCTCGATTTTATAGTACCATATGCTTAAGCGGGCTTGCACCAGAATGGTATTTGTATTAAAATTTAGATAAGTAAAGGCGCTTAAAGTCTTTGGTTAAAAACAATCTGTCGGTTGGCGGATAAAAATAAAAAAAATGAACAAATTAACAATTGGAGTAGCCGCTGGAATCATTATTGTTTTTACGGCTGCAGTTGGATATTTTTTTGCAGTAAAATCAACAGACATTAAAGTATCACCAAAGCAGACAGTTGGCGCAGATATTAAAAATATCACCGCAGATGGTGGCACTGGTGATACTAATTGCATTAAGCAATACGAAAATATTCTAGCAAAATATCAACAAAACTTTGATGATTGCCGACTAGATATTAAGAAGTCTGAATCTTGTGATAAGGATCCTAATAACAGTAGCGCCAAACAAAAAAATGTTGTAGTTATTTTTGATTCTTCTGGTAGCATGGCAGCTTTGGTTGGTAATAAGAAAAAAATTGACATCGCCAAGGAATCTGTGTTTGGATTCTTTCGTGATTTTGATAAAAGTACAAATTTATCGGTAGTGTTGTATGGACATAAGGGTAGCAATAGCCAGGCAGCCAAGAAAGCCTCTTGCGATGGTATTGAAGAGATATATTATATGGGGCCACCCAATGTTGATATTGCTATCTCAAAATTGACTGGAGCGAAACCTACCGGTTGGACTCCGATTGCCGCGTCTTTACAGAAAGCTGGTGATATTTTGAAAAATTATCCAGCTGATAAAAATGACAATATGATTCTCTTAATAAGCGATGGAGAGGAAACTTGTGGTGGAGATCCGGTTACAAAAGCCAAGGAGTTGATGACAAATTTGAAAATAGTGACAAATGTGATTGGTTTTGATGTGGCTGGAGCTGAGGAGAAAAAGTTGCAAGCCATCGCAGGCAGTGGTAGTGGAAAATATTTTTCTGTGCATAACGAGGAAGAATTTAAAACAGCACTTAAGGAGAATAAAAATTTTATGGCAGGTTTCGATTGCTATATGAAGCAAAGCAATATATGGCTGGATAATCAGCTAGACACAACATTTAAAAGAAATGACTGTTTGCATAGATTGGATATGGATGAGAAGCACGAAATTGAATTGAATGCTAATATTTTGAGCGATGGTATAACAAGTGAATGTAAAGATTTTGTTATCTCGACATATCAAACAAGATACAATGAAATTAAAAATGAAATAGAAAAAAAATATACTGCTAATAAAAATGATACTGTCAGTGAAAAGAATGAGCTAGAAAAAACGAGAGCTGATCTGGATTCTGGCGAGGATGTTTTTGTGCCTTAACAAGGAGTTAATTATTTTTTTAATTATTATAAAAAAACAAATGAAGAAAAAACTATTCTTCCTGATGGTTATTTCAGGAATGATCGTCCTACAGGGATGTTCTGGTCAAACAGGTGTTACAACTAAAGACGGAAGCATCAACGTTGGAAAAGATGGTAGTGTTGGCGTGCAAACTCCAAACGGTAGTGTAAATGTGAGCAAGGATGGAGGCGTGAATGTAAATGACGGTGGAGCTAATTCTGTGAAAGTTGGAACTGATGGAGCAGTGGATGTGAAAACACCGGATACAAAAGTAAAAACTAATTCAAGTGGCGCAACAAATGTTGAAACTAATAATGCTACTGTGAAAACGGATGCTTCTGGAGCAACAAATATAAACGCTGGCGGGCAGAATGTTAAGGTGGATGGTGGAAAAGTTAGCTTCTAAACTTACTTGGATAAAAAATCTCCGAAGATTAAACCTCCGGAGATTTTATTTTTTTTCTAGAACTTGCTATAAAGAATAAATATCGCTATACTGACCAGAGTATTTTTTTAGTCAAACTTTATGAATTTACAAAAATTAGAGACTATTTTGCAGGCGCAAAATCAGCCTAAATTTCGCATACAACAGATTAAAAAAGCCATCTATCAAGAGGGAATTTCAAGTTTTTCTGATATCTCGACACTTTCAAAAGATTTGCGGGAAGTGCTAGAAAAAGAAATGCCAGTTTTGTCTTTTGAAGTTCAACAAGTGTTGATTTCCAAAGATGGTCAATCAATAAAAGCACTTTTGAAATTGCGCGATGGCAATTTGATTGAAGCAGTTTTGATTGCTCCCAAGCCAGGTATCTGGTCAGCTTGCATCTCTTGCCAAGTTGGTTGCGCGATGGGGTGCAAATTTTGTGCTACGGGCAAGATAGGATTCAAGCGAAATCTGACCGCCGAAGAAATCACGGATCAGATTCTATTTTGGATTCAGCATCTAAAAACTACAAACCACAAACTATCAACCATAGTATATATGGGAATGGGTGAGCCATTCTCAAATTGGGAACAGGTGAGTCAAAGCTTGCGCGATTTGACCGATCCAAATTTATTTGGAATTGGTTCGCGTTCAATTTCAGTTTCAACCTCTGGCATTCCGGAAGGTATTGAAAAAATGGCGCAAGAATTTCCACAAGTGAATTTGGCACTGTCATTTCATTTTGGCAGCAATGAAAAAAGAAGCGCAGCCATGCCAATCAATCGAAAAAATAATTTAGAATCTTTGAAGGTGGCCTTGCAAAATTATTTTGCCAAAACTAAGCGCAAAGTTTTTTTGGAATATGTGATGCTGGCTGGAGTCAATGATGATAGCAAAGATGCAGATAATTTGATTGACTTTATTCGATCAATTGGCAAATTGCAACTTTTGCATGTCAATCTCATTCGCTACAATTCCACTGACTCGCAATTCAAATCCTCTTCTAAGGAACGTACAATTTTGTTTCGTGATTATCTAGAAAAAAATCGCATCGAAGTAACCATTCGCAAAAGTCTCGGCGAAGAAATCCAAGGCGCATGTGGTCAGCTAGCTGGGAAATAATCCTTACTTATTTTATAAATCCGAAATGTTTGAGAGTTGGAATGATAATTAAATATTCTATAATTTGTAGCTTGTATGCCGATACCTGTTTGGCGGATATGCGTTTCGTGAGATCTTTGCGAGAATAATGTAGATGTTAAATCAATATAAAAGGATGACAATTTTTTGCCATCCCCAGTATTCTAGATGAGGTTTTTAAGACGCTGCACCTCCACTCCTAAGGTTGAAATTTCCTTTTTTTGCTGTTCAATGGTGTTCGCATACTTGATAGCTTCAGTTTTCTTTCTTCTAAGATTAACTGCAAGCTCTGTGATTGCCATGAACTCAGCTAATGCTAAAACTGATATTACATTATCTAGCAGAAACTTGATTGGATCATCCATAATATCCTCACTTTTTGTAGTTATAAGGTTTATGTATCTATAATATTTTTAGCATATAACTATTTTTTTGTCTATAGCTTGTGCAAGATAGCTTGTGCAAGATGAGTGCATAAGTAACTCTTTGCTAAATTCCATAGGCGTCTGGTAACTGAGGGCAGTGAGGGGTCTATGAAAATTGTATTCAATATGGTAGTAAAAGGGGAATACTTTTGAAAACAGACAATTAAAAAATAGGAAAGATTATTGAAGTTTTACAAATCCGAAGTGTTTGAGTGTCGGGATGATGTTTGGGGCGAGATTTTCTTTTGCCAGTTCTTCCAGCGGTAACCATTTCCACTGCCGGATGTCTTCTCCTGGGGTTATTTCGCCAACTCTTTTGGCAAGAAAATGAACCAAAATGACATCAATCGCACCTTCGGGAGTTTCTTTTTTTGTGTGGATGAAGAACGGGGTTTCGTTGATAATTTCGATATCGATTCCCATTTCTTCTCTTACTTCTCGGCGGGCGTTTTCAATCAGATCAGTTTCAAAGTCTTCCACTCTGCCACCGCAAAATTTCCAGAACTCTGTATCTCCGTGTTGATTCAGGAGAACTTTTTCATTTTCAACGATGACTGGTCCGGAAGCTATGATGATTTTTGGCATATTTTTTAAATTAAAGATTTTTTATTAAATAAGTATTTTTCAATTTGTATCCCAATTTCCTGTAATAGCCACGCACGCCGACGCCTGAAATTACTACAATTTTCTCGAGGCCGTATTCTTCTTTGGCAATTCTTTCCGCTTCCTGGATCAGTTTTTTCCCGAGGCCAATGTGTTGCGGAGAAGATTTTGAGGATTCATTTAGTTTGGCGAGTTTCCCATAGGTGTGGACTTCGCGGATGATGGCTGAATTTCTGAGTGCAGGAATAAAATGACGTTTATTGTTTTCGGAAGGAATCCGCAAACGAAGGAGTGCAAAAAGTTTTTGCCCTAGACGCATTCCGTGTCCGCTGGCAGACTTGTCAGATGAAACATATTGCAAAAATATTTCTTGGCCATCTGAAGCTGGATAATCAATGCGATCTAAGATAATGTTTTCACCGATAATATAACCAGACTTAACTTCGCGACAGCGGATGCACGGGCATTTCGACTGGGGGATGATGATTTGCCTGAGATTGGAAACGGTTGGGCCGGCAATGATGGACGGGGTAGGGACATCGCGAATAAGACGGGCGATGCGCACATATGGTGCGATGGCCTCGTTTTTTATCTTCACCACAAGCTTCTCAAACGCAGGATTTGTCAGTGGGACGTATTTTTTATTTTTCCAGATGTCATACAGCTTGCTGTTTTTCAAAACGACTGTGGGGTATATTTTGAGCATGTCAGGTTGAAATTCAGGGCCTTCAAGAAGGGCCTTGAACATCTCAAAATCGCGTTTCGGAGTGCTTCCTGGCAGGCCTGGCATCATATGATAGTTTATCTTGAAACCGGCATCCTTGAGCATCTTGGTGGCTCTGATGGTCTCTGAAACGAGGTGTCCACGCTTATTCAACTCAAGCACGTCGTCAAAGATGTTCTGCACGCCAAGTTCCACGCGGGTGCATCCCAGACGGCGAAAACTGACGATTTCTTTTTTATTGATATAGTCCGGTCTGGTTTCCAATGTTAGTCCGATAATCCGATGTTTGGCCTGTTCATTTTTTTTCTGTTCATATAAAAGTTTTTCATCTGCTGATTTGATGGACTTTATGACCTGATGGACTTTGCGACTTTCTTTATACTCATTTGCTGCCCGAAAGCATTCTTTAATAAATCTCGTTTGATATGTATTTGGCAAATAGTTGAAAGTTCCACCCATCACAATTAGCTCGATTTTGTCGATTTGGTGGCCATTGAGCTCCAGCGCGCGCAGGCGATTATGAATCTGCTTATAGGGGTTAAATTTGGCGCTGATGGCTCGCATCACGGCCGGTTCGTTAGAAAGATAACTCTTGGGCATATCTTTTTCACTCGGACAATATATGCATTGGCCAGGGCAGGGATAGGCTTTTGTTAGCACGGCCACCACAGCCACACCAGATTCTGTGCGAATTTTTTTGCTAAGCAGAATTTTTTCAAAAAGCGGACTTCTTTTTAGTTCTTTTTTGGCAATCATTTTTTCATAATGTTCACGAAGATCGGCATTGGTCGGCGGTTGCACGCCTAGTTTTTTGCAGATGTCTTTTTTGCGGCGCGAAAAAGCTTGCGAATCCGTGACGCCCGCTTCCATTGCTAATTTTATGAAATTGTCGTAGGCTTTAATCATTATGCAAAAAAATACGGTTGATAAAATTTTAGAAAATACAGAGCTTGGCTATGATCAGATGGCGGAGAAGTTTTCGGGGACGCGGAATTTTTTCTGGCCGGATTTGGAGTTTATTAGAAATCACATTCAAAATGGCAATCAGATTTTGGATTTTGGTTGTGGCAATGGGCGATTATTGGAAATTCTGAAAGACAAAAAGCTAGAATATTATGGTGTGGATATCTCGCAAAATTTGATTGATTTGGCCAAACAGAAGTATCCACAATTTGCACAAAATTTCTCCAAAATTACCGGCCAACCCAGTCTAGCATTTACCGATGAATTTTTCAATAACATTGTTTCAATCGCAGTTTTTCATCATTTTCCGGATCAAAAATTTCGTTTGGAGATGGCCAGAGAATTATTTCGCGTGACAAAGCCAGGTGGAAAAATTATCGTGACAGTTTGGAACTTGTGGCAGCCAAAATACAAAAAATATGTGTGGAAAAATCGAATTCGCAAAATGTTTTTTTTGAGCCAACTAGATTGGTTGGATTGTGAGATTCCATTCAAAAATAATGCCGGCAAGATTTTCAAAAGATTTCATCACGCCTACACCCAAAAAGATTTAACCGAACTATTTTCCCAAGTTGGCTTTCAAATTGAAAAAGTTGAAGTAATGAATGGCAAAAATTTAGTTTTAATTGGTAAAAAAATATTTACCCCTGCACTAACTCCTAATGATAGTAAATAATATGTAATTTAAATAATTAATACACTCAAAATATTATTAGCAAAAAATAATAATATCAAGAGTTAGTGCGGGGTGATAAAAAAAATTCGCGCGCTAGTCCTTTTTTCTGGCGGATTGGATTCAACCTTGGCGGTGAAGGTGCTGGAAAAACAAAATATTGAAGTGGTGGCGCTGTCGTTCGTCAGTTATTTTTTTGATGACACTAAGGCCAAAATTTCAGCAGAAAAAAACAATTTGAATTTGCGTTCAGTGAATTTTGCCGACATACATTGTGATGTGGTGAAAAATCCTAAGCGGGGATATGGCAAGGCGATGAATCCGTGCATTGATTGTCATCTGCTCATGATTCGCGAAGCCGGGAAAATTATGCGTGCGGAAGGCTTTGATTTTGTGGCTACCGGAGAAATTCTTGGTCAGCGACCGATGTCACAAAACTTACAATCGCTAAAAATAATTGAAAAAGAGGCTGGTCTGGAAGGGCGTTTGTTGCGACCTTTGTCAGCAAAACTTTTGGATGAAACTGAAGTGGAAAAACAAGGCTTAGTGGATCGCGAACAACTCTTGGATATTTCCGGACGTTCTCGTCAACGACAACTTGAATTAGTGAAAGAATTGAGTGTTGATTATTATCCATCTCCCGGAGGCGGTTGCATGTTGACGGAAATTGAATTTGGCAAAAAATTGAAAAAACTCTTGCAAGCAATTGAAAAACCGACTGCTTCTGATTTTGCACTGTTGCAAGTTGGGCGAATTTTTTGGACAGGTAGTACGCGTATTGTTGTTGGTCGCAACAGTGAGGAAAATGAAAAATTGAAAAAAATGCGAGAAAAACAGGATACATTGGTAGAATTGCAAGATTTTATGGGGCCAGTTACTTTGGTGCGGGGAATTGTGATAGGTGAAATCATGGAGGAGGCGAAAAAAATAACTGCCAGTTATTCAAAACATACCAAGCAGATGGATTATAGAAAATTAAGCTTCCTAGTATGTTAGCACTTTAGGAGATGATTTCACATTTTTGAATAGTAGTGTTTAGTAGATAATAATTTTGAATGGTACGTGATACCTCATTTAAAAATCTAATGATGAGCCCTTTCGATTTTTCAAATAAAAAACCTAGGATTCTAACAATTAATCTATCAAATATTAAAAA
>LBXA01000013.1 GCA_000995125.1 Candidatus Moranbacteria bacterium GW2011_GWA2_39_41
CATGGAGATAGCCTTAATTGTTTAGCTATCTCCAAGATTAGATTTTAAATGATAAATCGACTAGGGCAATCATTAGATTTTGGATGAGTTACTGCGACCTCTTGACTTGGAGCAAGTCATATGCTAATATAGTTGTATTAAGATGAAAAAGGATCCGAACGGTGCTAGTGCCTAAGGAGCCTTTTTTATTATTAATTTTTGATAATTTTCACCTTAATCTGCTCATTATCCAGGTAATCAAAGTACTCTGAACCTAGTTTTTTATACAGTGAAGATGCGAATTTTTTATTTGGAAATAACACCTTTTCAAACCTCTTTTCTTCTATTCTGTGCCTTGATCCAAAGATCTGGGATAACAGAAGAAGCTACCTGTTCTTCGGAAATGTTCTTGAAGAACAAGTGTCCCAGCATAATGTATGCGGAGTTGAAAGCTTGCTAAGTAAGCTGCGATCAACTCTAGACATTATTGCTGCGAGGATAGAGCAGAAATAGGTTCACCGAGGCATAAGAAATAATTTCATTTCTTATGCCTCTTTTTTATGCAAAAGTTTTTCATCAAACAAAAATTGCTTAATTTTTTTCGGTGCAATAATAGCATATTTCACCCCAGCTTTTTCCTGAATTTTACCACTCACACCCTTGTCTTTAAGCTTAAACTCATAACCATGCACTATTCCATTCCTCTCTTCTATCAAATCTATTTCGGCACCATCATAAGTGCGCAAAAAATAATAATTCGAAAAAATCTTTTTATATTCCAAATACTTCATCCGTTCCACAATTGCAAAGTTTTCCCAAAGCGCGCCAACATCAGTCCTATTTTCTAATATAGAGAAATTATTAATCACGGCATTGCGAATACCAAGATCATAAAAATATATTTTTTTGAGCTTCTTAATGATTTTTCTTTTGTTAGTCTGGTAGGGTGGCAAACGAAAAATAATATAGTTTTTTTCTAGCAAATCAACGTAGCGCTCAACTGTCTTTTTATCAATACCGAGCAAATTGGCTAGTTCGGTGTAGGAAACCTCACTACCAATTTGTAGCGCCAAAGCTTTTAATAATGAGACAAGCATGTTTGAATTTTTTACTTCTTGAAATTCTAGAATATCTTTATACAAACTGCTAGAACTTAACTCTCGCAACACTTCTTCTTTTTCAATATTTCCTTTAGCGTTTATAACTGCGGGATAACTGCCATAAATCAACAACCCTTCCCAATCCTTTTCAATCTTTATTTCATTATATTTTGAATAAATCTCTAGTAATGACAAAGGATATAATTTGAACACAACCTTGCGCCCTGTCAACGGCTCGGAAGTTTTATCTAATAAATTAATACTGGACGAACCAGTTGCAATTATTTGTTTTTTCTTTTTATAACTATCCACTAGCAACTTCAATGTTTGGCCAATTGTTTCCACTTTTTGCGCCTCATCTATAAATATTATTTTTTTATCACCAATAATATTATCTAGCGCTTCAAAATCCTGATTATTTAATTTCCTGCGATCAGTTGGATTATCACAATTGAATCTAATCACATCCCGTGCGAATCTTTTTTCCGCTATAATTTCATCTACCAAGGTAGTTTTGCCAACTTGTCGCAAGCCAACAACAATGACAGCTTTGCCAGAAAAAAATTTGTTTGCTATTTGCGTTTTTATAATTCTTTTATACATATACTATGCCTAATTTAGTGATTACATTCCTTATATTACGCCTAATCTAGTGACTTGTCAAGCCGATGCTTCTTAATTCATTTACCTATCTACAATCAGCATCAATAGATTATTTTTTATTTTATAATGATACAATAACACTATGCTTGCAACGATGTCAACCCACCAAAAAAACCGCCAATTTCTGAGCGGTTTTTCTTTTGCGGTAGAGACGCAACATTTTGCATATCTACATTATTATTTTATATACATTTGAATAATATTTCTCTAAAATACAATTGAATCCAGACGAAAAAGGATCCGAATGGTACTAGCGCCTAAGGAGCTTTTTTATTACTAAAATATTACTATTGACAAACTTTTCAATTCTGTTAAACTTATAAGTAAGGAACTGGGGAGCGAGCGTGATGCCGCAAACCGGTTTTTTGCTTTATTGGGGCAAAATCACGAAAGAATTAACCTCTTTAAAGTACTTCATTTTTATATCCTTTGCCCCTCGGGGCTTTTTAAATATCTTTTTTTCGAGCAATTCAAGTATCATCTTCTCATACAAGCCTTTTTTTATTTTTTTACCTAAGTGTTCCATATATTTGCACTTTGCCGCATAAGTAAATAAATCAGCCCTCGCGAGCTGGAAAAATTTTATAACTTCTCGATAAATTTAACAACTTCTATATTGAGTGCAAAAAGCCATCTGCGTAGATACCTGACTAATTCATCACCTGCTTTCAATTCTCCACGCCGAATATGGTCAGCCGTGCCAACTGCAATTGCTTGAACATAGGCCATTAGCTCTTTTGCATATTCACTTTCACCATCTTTCAATTCCACCTCCATCCATTCAATATTTTTCTCACTTATATTTTCATATTCTTCATGACGAATTTTTATAAGCTCACGGAACAGTTGTGCATTTTCATTGTTAGCTCCATACCTCAAGAGCTTTTCTTCAAAACTAAGTGGTATTTTCTCACAAACTTCTTTCCAAAAATGAAAATCCTTAAACCCTATAGGATATGTGCGTCGATCCAAACAGAAAAGACAAGCACTGACAGCTGCCACCTCCAACTCATTGAAAATCCTGTCATGTTCAGCCACACTCAACTTGTCGAAATTAGCGATTTCTCTAAACTGCGCGTCTTGAAATGTTGCAAATGCTGATGGCAACAATTTATCCAACAGATGCTCTGCCGCAGCAATCGCCGGCCGTTCGTCATCCGGTTGGCGCAGCTTTTTCATTATTTTCAGCAGTAAATATCTAGCGATACTCGTTATTTTTTCAATCATAATTATCAATCAAGAAAAAATTATTGAGAAATAAAAAATGTTATTTAGCTCCTGCCCACATTGTTTCGAAAATACTCTTGAAACTATCAAAAATCACCGGGCTCTCTATGATCAAAGCAAATTTCTCCTTAAATGAAATGATGCTGATTTTGTCTTTACCATAAATCATAATTTCTATTTTAATTTTGAATAAATCTTCCGCTATAAACCTTGATTTCTTGAAAGACGCTTCATCTAGCGCTGAAATTGCTCGCATTTGTTCATTGTCCGGTAGAAGCGCCCGCGTAAAAATTTTCTTTTTCATACGCTCTGGAATAAAATATTCCGAAAAAAATTTCTCATCAAAATCATATATGTATGATTCGGAATACATAGTGAGGATTTCTTGTTCAGCGCTATTCAAGGTGTCCATTAATACCTCCCTGATCCCCTCCTCTCCTTCAAAATAGCGAGTTCCTGGCTTTCTATCAATCAAATTAGTAAATGCCAGCAATTCTGGTATCATCTTGCTGATCCGCTCTTTCTTTTCTGCCATTATCCGTTCCAAATTACGTGGATCTTCAGCATAATAATGCGCTTTGCCATCTTTCTTAATCGCGCTTATCAAGCCTTTTTGCATCAAATTTTCCAAGGACAGATAGACAGTTGTTCGCTTAATGCCAGACTTTTTGGCAATCCGACTGACTGAAGTTTGCCCCAATTCCAAAGAAGCGACATAGATTTTCGCCTCATTTTCATTGAGTCCTGCATCTTGAAGTTGTTTATATAACATATTTTTCATTCTTGTCATTGCAAATGACAACACTTTTATTGTATCACAATGGCTATATCAAAGCAAATATTCAATACTTTTGCGGTAATAATTATTATTTAGTTGATTTAGCGTGACAATACCCATATTTTCTGGTATACTGCGAAGTCATGATGAGAACAGCAAACATATTCATGATGCCAGTATCTTAAAAACTTAATAACCCAATAATGGGCAACACTAGCAGCGAAGGAGATTAGCTATGAAGATTGCGATTGTAAGTAGCAAAAAGTGTGCATCCCTTATCGAAACTGTAGCAGGCAGTTTCGGTTATGCAAAAATAATCAAGGAAACAACGTTGTTGAGCACACTATGCGCTCTCAATGAGTTCGATCTAATTATCCTCGACTTCGAGATTGGGAACGATGAATTTAACGGCGCCAACATTGCGGAACTCATACTGGGAATCAAGCCTGTTCTTTGCCTTGATCCAAGAATCTGGGATGACAGAAGAAGCTACTTGTTCTTTGGAAGTGTTCTCGAAGAACAAGTGTCCCAGCGCAATGTACGAGCAGTCGAAGGGCTGTTAGGCGAACTACAATCAACCCTAGACACTATTGCTGCGAGGATAGAGCAGAAATAGGTTCACCGAGGCATAAGAAATAATTTCATTTCTTATGCCTCTTTTTTTTATTTGAAAAAATTTAACCCAACAAAAAACCGCTCATTTCTGAACGGTTTTTTTGTTGGAAAGATTATTTGTCTGATCGATATCCAGTTCCAGCTGGAATCAATTTTCCGATGATTACATTTTCCTTGAGTCCTCTCAAGTGGTCAACTTTGCCTTCTACAGCAGCGTTGATGAGCACTCGAGCGGTTTCTTGGAAAGAAGCAGCAGACAAGAAACTTTCAGTTGAAAGGGCCACTTTCGTGATTCCCATCAACAATTCTTCTCCAGTTGCTAGTTCTCCACCATCAGCTTTGGCTTTTTCATTGGCTTCTCTAAATTGCTCTTTTTCAATGATATCGCCACCCATCAAAGTTGTCGATCCAGACTCAGTGATTTGCAATCGACTAAACATCTGTTTGATGATAACTTCGATATGTTTGTCATTGATGCCTTCACCTTGAGAAGCATAGATTTCTTGAATTTCTTGTACGATATATCTATGCACTGCTTCCCATCCCATGATTTTGTAGAGCTTCTTAAGATCGATGTTTCCTTCAGAAAGTTTTGAACCTTTACCTACCAAATCATCCTTTGCCACTTTAACTGTGCTGCCCATTGGAATTTCATATTCTTTGACAGTCGCAGTTTTGCCTGCCATTTCGATTTTGATAGTGGTTGTTTTGTCTCCACTGGAAACTTCCACAACTTTTCCATTAACCTCAGAAATGACTGATTCACCTTTTGGAGGTCGGGCTTCAAAAATTTCTTCTACACGAGGCAAACCTTGAGTGATGTCAGTTCCCGCCACACCTCCAATATGGAAGGTACGCATGGTCAACTGTGTTCCCGGCTCACCGATCGCTTGCGCCGCTACAATTCCTACCGCCTGTCCCTTTTGTACCAAGTGACCGCGTCCAAGATCCAGTCCATAACATTTCTGACACACTCCACGTGGAGTTTTGCAAGAAACGATAGAGCGGATTTTGATCTTGTCTAAATTGGCTTTTTCAATCGCTTCACCTTGCTCTTTGCTAATCAGGTCTCGCTTACCAACAATAACTTCTCCAGTGATTGGATTGGCAATGTCATCCATTGCCACGCGTCCAATAACGCGGGTTGCAAAGCTTTGTCCAATGCGATCTGAATCAGATTTGTATAGATATGAACCATCCTTATCTTTACAATCTTCTTCACGCACGATGATATCCTGTGAAACATCTACTAGTCTTCGAGTTAGATAACCGGCAGTCGCTGTTCGAAGAGCAGTATCGGCCATACCTTTTCTCGCACCATGCGTTGAAATGAAATATTCCAATACATTCAAACCTTCTTTGAAACAACTCTTGATCGGCAATTCAATGGTTTCTCCAGTTGGACCCGCCATCAAACCTTTCATACCAGCCATCTGAACCACAACTGATTCAGAGCCTCGAGCTTTGGAATAGACCATAGAATAAACTGGACCTTCTTTGTCCAAACCGGCGCGCACTGCGTCAGTAATTTTGTTCTTAGCATTGTTCCAAATTTCAATAACCTGACTTTTTCTTTCACCTTCTGTCAAAAGTCCCATATTGAATTGTTGCTTGATCACACCAACTTTCGTTTCTGCGTCAGTCATAATATCTTTCTTTTCGGCAGGTACATTCAAGTCGGCCATTCCCCAAGAAAGTCCAGCTTTAGTCACCGCTGCAAAACCAAGGTCTTTGATTTTATCAGCAAACAAGGCGGTTTCTTCCACTCCACAAACTTCCAAGACTTTCGCTACCAAAAGTTTCAATTCTTTCTTGGTCATTTCGTAGTTGAGATATTCAATACCAGCAGGAATGATTTCATTCAACTTAACTCGTCCAACTGAAGTTGTCAGTACCACACCCTCGTGTTGAACTTTCACTTCGGCTCTCACATCCACTGCTCCCAATTCATAGGCCATAACAGCTTCGTCAAAGTTTGAGAAAATTTTTCCTTCACCATTTGCACCTTTCAAAATATGCGTTAGATAATAACAACCCAAAACCATATCCAAAGTTGGAGAGATGATCGGTTCACCAGATGCCGGTTTCAAAAGATTTCTCTTTGAAAGCATCAAGTTTTCACTTTCCCAGCGAGCTTTGTCAGTCAAGGGAACATGTACCGCCATCTGGTCACCATCAAAGTCAGCATTGAAAGCTGAACAAACCATTGGATGCAATTGAATAGCCTTGCCTTCGATCAATACTGGTTGGAAAGCTTGGATTGAAAGTCTATGCAAGGTCGGAGCGCGGTTTAGCATTACATAGTGATGTGAAATAATTTCATCCAAAATTTCATAAGCCTCTTCAGTTTCACCTTCTACCATCTTGCCAGCGCTGCGCACATTGTAGGCCAACTCTCTTTCAATCAACTTGTTGATGATAAATGGTTTGAAAAGTTCCAAAGCCATTTTCTTTGGCAATCCACATTGATGTAGTTTCAATTTTGGTCCAACCACAATTACCGATCGTCCAGAATAATCCACACGCTTTCCAAGCAAGTTCTG
The DNA here is from genome assembly GCA_000995125.1 of Candidatus Moranbacteria bacterium GW2011_GWA2_39_41. GTDB lineage: Bacteria > Patescibacteriota > Minisyncoccia > Moranbacterales > UBA2206 > UBA2282. The sequence goes on from LBXA01000013.1 coordinate 6,906, forward strand.
TCGGAAACGACCTTGTTTTCCTTTCAATGTGTCAGCCAAAGATCGCAACGCTCTTCTTTGTCCAGTTGAAGCAGTCACGCTAACTTGTCCACGACGAGCACTGTTATCAAACAGGGCGTCAACCGCTTCTTGCAACATTCTCTTTTCGTTTCGCGTGATAACTTCTGGCGCGCCGATTTCAATCAATTTTCGCAAACGATTATTTCGGTTGATGATGCGACGATATAGATCGTTCAGGTCAGAAGTTGCAAAGCGTCCTCCGTCTAATGCTACCATTGGTCGCAAGTCTGGTGGAATCACTGGGATCACTGTTGGCAACATCCATTCCAATTGCAATTGCGCATTCAGGAATCCTTGAAACAACTTGATTCTCTTGAGGATTTTTTTCTTATCAATGATTTCTTCATTAGCCAAATCTTTTTTCAACAATTCGATTTCCGCTTTCATATCAAGATTCTCGAGAATCCTGCGAATAGCTTCAGCTCCAATGCCGGCTGAAAAAACCTGACCATAACGAGTTGAAAGGTTGAAATATTCCACTTCAGTAATGATTTGAAATCTTTGCAAACCTTTCAATTCTTCTTTGGCAGTTCGATAGATGCCTTTCAATTCTTCAGTTTTGTTTTCTTTAGCATTGCCTTCAAGCTTAGCAATTTCTTTTTGCTTAGTTTTGAATTCTTGTTCCAATTGAGCCAAAGCTTTTTCTCTCGCAGAATCATCAACGCTGAGGATTATGTAGTTTGAGAAATAGATAACTTTCTCCAACTCTTGTGGACTCATGCCGAGTGCCAAACCAATCTTAGAAGGCACGCCTCGCAAAAACCAAATATGAGAAACTGGCACAGACAATTGAATGTGTCCCATTCTGTCACGACGCACGCTGGAACGAGTAACTTCCACACCGCATTTATCGCAAACAATTCCCTTGTATCTGATTCTTTTATACTTTCCACAATAACATTCCCAGTCGCGAGATGGTCCGAAAATCTTTTCACAGAAAAGACCGTCTTTTTCATATCGTTGAGTTCGATAGTTAATTGTTTCTGGCTTAGTGATCTCACCATGAGACCATTCCAAAATTTGATTTGGTCCAGCCAGCTTGAGTCTGACGCTATTGAAGTCACTTACTTTAGTTATAGGATCCATAATTTGTGAATTTCTAGTTTCGCATTCGCCGTGGCGGACAAGAAGCTAAATATGTTATTTATAAAATTAGAAGTATTTTAAAATTTATAAACTATTCCCGGGATGAGTAAGTTTCGTCTTCCTCATCGTCTTCCTCTTTCTTAACTCCAATAAGTTCTACATTTAGAGCCAAACCTTTCAATTCATTTACCAATACATTGAAAGAAGTTGGAAGATTAGGACTTTTTATCATTTCACCTTTAATAATGGATTCGTAAGCCTTGCTTCTACCCATAACATCATCTGACTTGATAGTTAACATTTCTTGCAGAGTGTAAGCTGCGCCATAACCTTCCAGCGCCCACACTTCCATTTCTCCAAATCTCTGTCCACCAAACTGTGCCTTTCCGCCCAATGGTTGTTGAGTGATCAAGGAGTATGGTCCGATTGAACGCATATGAATCTTATCATCAACTAAATGATGAAGCTTCATAATATATTGAACACCCACGGTTGATTCGTTTTCAAACTTCTCTCCAGTTCGGCCGTTCACCAATTTAACTTTTCCAGTTATTGGCAATTCGGCTTTCTCCAATTCACCACGAATTTGTTCTTCAGTGATTCCTTCCAAGGCTGGAGTTGCAACTTTGTAACCAAGTTTCAAAGCAGCCCATCCTAGAGAGGTTTCCAAAATTTGTCCGATGTTCATTCGGGATGCGATACCAAGAGGATTTAAAATCATATCAACTGGAGTTCCATCAGGCAAATATGGCATATCTTCAACTGGTGCCACTCGGGAAATTACACCCTTGTTTCCATGACGTCCAGCCAACTTATCTCCCACAGAGATTTTCTTCAACTGCGCCACTGAAACTTGAATTTGTTGAATAACTCCAGTTGGAAGCTTGTCGCCTTGTTCTCGTGAGAAAATTGTGATGTCCACAACCTTTCCATATTCACCATGTGGCAAATAGAGTGAGCTGTCTTTCACGTCTCGAGATTTTTCTCCGAAGATGGCTCGCAGCAATCTTTCTTCTGAGGTCAAGTCACCCTCACCCTTTGGAGAAATCTTGCCACATAGAATATCGCCAGAAGAAACTTCTGCTCCAATTCTGATGATTCCAGTCTCATCCAAGTTCTTCAATCTTTCTTCACCGATATTTGGAATGTCGCGGGTAATCACTTCGGGCCCCAGCTTTGTGTCTCGCACATCAATTGAGAAATCCTCAATATGAATGGAGCTATATCTATCGTCTTGGACTAATTTTTCAGAAATGATGATCGCATCTTCATAATTTGATCCTTCCCATGGAACGAAAGCAATCACAATGTTTTGTCCAAGTGCCAATTCACCATGATCAGTTGAAGCACCATCAGCTAGCATTTCACCCTTCTTCACCATTTGCCCCTTCTCTACGCGTGGCACTTGATTCATGGAAGTGAAAGCATTTGATTTCACAAAACTTTGTAAGCGATATTCTCTCTTAATGAAAGGCTTCTTCGCAGCCACCGGCGCTTCTTCTTTCACAATAATGTGTTCTGCATCAACTTCCACAACCTCACCTGCTTGTTTGGCAATCACAACCTGTCCTGAATCAGCCGCCGCCTTGTCTTCAATTCCAGTTCCAACCAATGGCGCTTGTGGTTTCACACAAGACACAGCTTGTCGTTGCATATTTGAACCCATCAAAGCACGGTTGGCATCATCATGTTCCAAGAATGGAATGAGTGATGTAGCCACAGAGATCATTTGTTTGGCTGAAACATCGATATGGTCAAGTTTTTCTGCTTCAATTTCTGTTGCATGGCCCTTCACGCGCGCACCAACCATCTTGTCTAGGATATTGCCATGTGTGTCCATCGTGATATTGGCATGCGCAATGTTTTTGCGATCCTCAACTGTGGCATTGACATATTCAATTTCTTGACTAGCCCATGGCAAAATCTTCACAGTTTTCAATTGCTTGTTTTTTGCAATTTCCACAGCCAATTTTTCCGAAATCAAATCTCCAATCTTTCCACCAGCTACATCTTCTCGCAAAATTCTATTCAAAAGTTTTTCCACTGAATTTTCAACTTCAGTATAAACTTTCAAGTATGGAGTTTCTAGGAAACCATATTCATTGATCTTGGCATAAGTTGCCAAATGTCCAACCAAACCAATATTTGGACCCTCTGGAGTTTCTACCGGACAAATTCGGCCATAATGTGAATGATGAACATCGCGAACTTCAAAGCCTGCGCGCTCTCTAGTCAAACCACCAGGTCCCATCGCAGAAAGTCGACGCTTATGTTCCAACTCGGCTAAGGGATTTACTTGGTCCATGAATTGTGACAACTGAGAACTAGCAAAAAATTCTTTGATCGCTGCAGCAATCGGTCGAGAATTGACAAGTTGCCCCGGCACCACAGTTTCGATGTCACAAGTACTCATACGGTCTTTGATGTTTCGACTCATACGCGCAAAACCGACACGCAATTTGTTTTGTACCAATTCACCAACTCCACGAACTCGTCTATTTCCAAGATGATCGATATCATCAGCCTGTGCTGATGGGTCATTGTTCAATTTGATAATTTCTTTCACGATTGCCACCAAGTCATCACGCAGCAACACTCGATTTTCTTCAGTGTTTGGCAAGTCAGTTTCCAATCTTTGGTTCAAGCGATAGCGTCCCACGCTTCCGAAGTCGTATTTTTCAAAGTTGAAGAACATTGAGTCAATCATTTGGCGTGCATTTTCAGCAGTCGCCAAATCACCTGGTCTGATTCTCTTATAAACTTCCTTGTATCCTTCAGCTTGATCTTTGGCAGCATCTTTTCTGATTGATTCTGAAATATAACTAATGTCCCCCTTGTCTACGTCAGTAAACATATCATGCAATTCTTTGTCCGTTGCATATCCGAAAGCTCGCAAAAGAGATGTCAAAGAAACTTTTCTTTTTCTGTCAATCTTCACATACATCACACCATCGAAATCAGTTTCAATTTCCAACCATGCACCGCGATTTGGGATAATTTTTGCACCAAACAAACGACGACCTTTTTGGTAGTCCATTGTGAAGAAAACACCAGGGCTGCGAATCAACTGACTCACCACAACTCTCTCAACACCATTGATGATGAAAGTTCCACGGTCAGTCATAATTGGGAAGTCTCCCAAATAGATTTCTTGCTCCTTGATCTCTCCAGTTTTCTTGATGATCAATTTAACTTTGCAACGAATTGGTGCCTCATACGAGATGTTCTTGTTCTTAGCAGTCACTTCATCATATTTTGGTTCGTCCAAATAATAGTCTTCGAAAGACAATTCTAGATCCTTGCCAGTGAAGTCCACGATTGGGTTGACTTCAGACAAAAGTTCTTTCACGCCTTTTTCCAATAACCAGTCATAAGAATTTAGTTGCGCTTCAATCAAGTTCGGCAGTGAAACCACTGACATTTTCTTGAAGAATTTTCTTTTAGCCAGAGATGACCCTGCGCCGAAAGAATCCTTTACCTTTAGTGCTTTGTCCGTTTTAAGCATAAAAATACTCTCATTATGTTATCCCTTGCTTTTTGGCAAGTAATATGAATGAGTTCTTACAATTGAGTTATTTAGTTATTTGGTTGTGTTCTGCAAGATATTGTGGCTACAATAAGCCATTATTTTGAACTTTTCTCACCCCCGGACCTAGTTCATGAAGAAGGTTTTTTAGTCTCACCTAGCTCCGAAAAGCAGGCTTGACAAACGTATTGCTAATTATAAAGGTTTTTCCAGTCTTGTCAAGAACAAAATCTCTTTATTTGTCAAATTCTTGCCCACAAAACAAAAATGGCTTAATGAAGCCATTTTATCTAATATTCGATTTTTATCTAGCCACTTAATACACTAGTTATCCACAGGTTGCAAATAAAATTATTTTTCTATACTATCTTCAATACGTCATTGGCCTCTTTAAGCGAATGAGCATAGCTAGCTTGTGCTGTAAATGATAGATGTTCTCCAAATTTTGACATGTTTTTATTTTTATTGATTTAGAAAAAATAAAAAGACGGTGTTTTTCACCCGTCTTTTTAACTTATTATATTCAGTATAGCAGATTTTTTGGCTAACGTCAAACTGTTGCGGTATTTAGCACAACTATTCCGTTTTTTTCTTCTAATTTTTCGACTCTATACACAAGATCGTTATGTTTAAAAATATCAACTTTTTTATTCATATTAGTTTTAATTTCTTCAACATCAGATTTTACCACACCCAAATCAGCTTTTACTACATCTAAATCAGATTTTACCGCCTTAATGTCAGCCTCCAACTTCACGAAGTTATTATTTGTAATTATTGCAAGATTATCAACAGCAGACTCAATCTTCGCTTCCAAAATTTTTCTAGTCTCCGCAGCTGAGGAAATTATTTTAGCTTCTAGACTTTTTGTAGTTTCAGCATTGCCAGCATTAATAAGCTCTGCAATAGCCTCGAGTGTTATTTCTTTTTTGTTATTATTCTCCATGGCTTTATTTTATCATTAATATGCATGCTGTCAATCTCAGTTCTTGATTGCCCAATTGAAAGCGTTGGCGACTGAGGCAGCGATGCGGTGGGTGGTGAAGTTGTCACCCATATCGGATTGCAGGATCATTTTTTTGACATCTTGGGTGGTCATTTTATTTTTTTTCAACAATGCCACCATCGTTGGCAACAAATCTTCTGACAAGCGATGCTCCTCGGTAATTGTGACGTCATCAATAACTTTCTTTTTATCCAAAAGATTGATAGTGACTATTTTGTTTTCGATGTTAATTTGAATATTCATTTTTTGTACTGTCATTCCCGTGAAAACGGAAATCTAATGTAGAAACTTAATGATGTGCGACTGGATTCCCGTTTTCACGGGAATGACAATCTCTTTTTTATTCTGATTCGTTGAATTGTCTTTGTCTAATTTTATTTATAACCATAAACACCAAACTCAAAAGATAAATTAGGGCTAGCAAGAATGATGAGAACAGGAAAGTGCTACTGATATAAGTATTTTTCATATCCGTGCCGATAACATAGCCGTGCACCACTACAAAAATAAATGCCAATGGGTTCAGAAAGTGCAAAACACGCCACAACCAGTGACTCATGTGATTTCGCAGATATGAGGTGATGGTCATCACCATCATCATCCAAAATGCCATAATACCCAGCGCCAATGGGTTGCTATGCACGATTTCTGCTTGATTGAAAAATGGAATCAAGATATCTTTCATACCAAATCCGAGCATTGCATCGAAAAGAAAGCTTGTGCCATGCACTAGCGCCCAGAAAACTGCGACAGCCGCTATAAAACAGTGAAAGTCAAAGCTATAAATCGGTTCAACGATTTTTTTGAGCAATGGATTGCGAATAGCTAGTCCTAGGAAAATTGTTATCCAAAGAAAAACAAAACCAATGATGCCTGAGGCGCGACCAATATACCATGCCCACGGTGTTTCTTGCACATTTAAAACTGGCAAAAATTCTGGATCAGCAACATCAAGCGGACTCGTTCCATTCACAACCTCAACTCCATCCATGAGTCCATCACTGTCTGTATCAACGCTCTTATAATCAGTGCCGTAAATCTGGATCTCCGCCTGATTGGTCAGCCCATCCAAGTCGCTATCCACTATTGGCTGATCACCATAATCAAGTCTCTCATTCTCATTTTCTTCAGCTCGCGCAAACGAAAAAACCAGCGAAGTAATCATCATCGCAATTATGAAACTATAAAATATTTTTCTTGATTTCATTTGATAGATAGACATTGCCTCGATAATCAAGGAACAAGGCCTTTATATTATTTTTATTGGCAAATTCCAAACCCTTTTCTTTTCCCATCAAAACCAATACCTTCGCCCGTCCATCCGCTTCGACTGTCTTTTCTTCTATTACTGTAACAGTTTTTATATCATATGAAAAATTTTCAGGATCTTTCGGGTTGATCAGATGATGAACTTTTTTTTCGCCAATCCTCCATCTTTTTCTAGAAATTCCAGAGGTCGCAATTCCTTCGTTTTCAAGTTTCAGCATCAATTTACTGTCATCCAAGCCCTCGATACCAATTCGCCATACACTATGTTCATCGCTGAATCCACTAGCCATAATGTCACCGCTACCATTAACAATATAATCTTCAAATCCTTGGGCTTTCAAATATTGCGCCGCTTCATCAACAGTATAACCCTTAGCAATGCCAGTCGTATCAATTCTTTTCTTAACCAGAACTGTCCTTCTCTCTGAGTTCAAAATTAAATCTTCCTGCAAATCACCAGCTATTTTTTCTAAGTTTATCTTTTTTTCTACATCGCTATTAAAATCATTGCTTTTAAAATCCTTATCATAGCCAATTCTCTCCAGAACTTCGATAATTCTAGGATCAAAATATCCATCTGACAAATCATAAAATTTAATGCAAAGACTCAGCACTTCAAACATTTTTTCCGAAACAACAATTTCTTTTCCAAGATTAGTATTTATTTTTGCAAGTTCACTATCTTCTCGAAACCGACTAAATATTTTTTCGTTTGTAGAAAATATATTTTTAATTTTGTTTATTGTCTCTTGTGCCTCAAAAACACCACGTGTCCCCTTGGACACTGGGTGTCCAAGAACTATTTCCACCGAAACATCCGTACCCATCGCTCGAAAATCTGCCGTGACTGAATTATTAATTGTCGAATTTCTCATATGTATCATCAATGCCATTTAAATTTTCATCCGAAACTACAAAAAATTTATTGATATAGGGGTATGGATCTTGATCGTCATAAATTCCGTCACTATCGCTGTCATGCAATGGCACCTGCATCACTTGATCAACAACCGTATCTGGTAATTTTACATAAACCGTTTGATAAGTCGTCACTGTTTTAATGCTAGTCTTTTTGCCATCCTCATCGTCATCTTCGTCATCGTCAGCTAAAGCAATCGGTGTTACTAAGCTTTTACCAAAATAACTTCCGACAAAATTAGCTCCGCCTACTAGCACAGCAATTCCCACTATAATAAATATAATTTTTGAAAATCTCATTTCTTTGTTTATCTTGTAGCACCACTTTTTACATTTGAAGTCACCGGCACTTGTTGTGGAACAACCTTACCTGGCACAACAACTTGCGTTGTCACAGCTTTCGTCGTATATGGAGCGGGAGCGGCCGCGATTTTATCCAACAGAGCCTCTCGACTGGCCATTGTCTGCTTTTGCATATTCAAAGAATTTCCAATTGAGTTACTAATATCACTTAAGTCATTTTGGATAGTAGCAATCTTTTTGTCATCTTCCTTAATTTTTATACCAAAAACAATCAGCGCCATTGCCAATAGGCCTGTAATAGTGAACAGAAGCTTTTCAAATTTATTTTTTATTTCCATAAAATTATTTTTTACAAATTAAGACAACTACCATTATACCAATAGCTACAAAATCCGTCCAATGCCCGCAGTAACTCATCCAAAATCTAATGATTGCCCTAGTCGATTTATCATTTAAAATCTAATCTTGGAGATAGCTAAACAATTAAGGCTATCTCCAT
>LBXA01000014.1 GCA_000995125.1 Candidatus Moranbacteria bacterium GW2011_GWA2_39_41
TCATGGAGATAGCCTTAATTGTTTAGCTATCTCCAAGATTAGATTTTAAATGATAAATCGACTAGGGCAATCATTAGATTTTGGATGAGTTACTGCGCAGGGTTGACAGGTTTTCAAGGAATTGCTAAGATAGTAATACTGTTAAAAAATAGTCAAATAGAGGGGGAAAACTTAAGGATAATACATGATAGTATCCATTAGAATTTCAAACAATTATAGCGGGTGAATTTTTTTATTTTGTTAAACTATTTAACAAATATTTTAAATCCCGCGAAAGCGGTTTTTTCATTGGCCTTCGATCCGCCGCGGTGGATCGACCGGACAACAATCCGCCTGTGGCGGATAGCGCAGTCAGTCCAATTAAAAATCTTAGCTGGTGAATAAATAATAATTTGTCAAAAGGAATTGGCGAATTATTATTTCCGCATCAGCCCCGTAAAATTCCAAGTTGGAATCAACGGGGTAAATATGAACTTTTACAACTGAATACGATGGTCTATCACACAACTTTGGTCTTGAGGCAGCGGAAATGAGGTCAAGGGAGTCGTGATTAGTTAAATTACAACATGCGTGCAACACATGTTGTAATACAGTAGGTTTACCCCGTTAAATTTTGCCATAGGCAAAATATTTAACTGGGGTAGAAAAAATCTCAAGATTCCGGTTAGCGGAGTCGTGAGATAAATTGCAATAGTAAGAAAGTTCAGGTTTAGCGTTAGTAACCCCAGACATCAATTTCATTGATGAATGGGTAAATTTAGAAACTACTAACTGCTAACCATTTAAATTTAAGAGCGGTAATACTAATGCATATGGCGGATGCCTTGACATTAAAAAGCGATGAAGGACGTAGCTGGCTGCGATAAGCTTCGGGGAAGTGCTAAGCAACTTTTGATCCGGAGATTTCCGAATGGGATAACCCCCTCTTTTAGAGGATCCATAACTGAATACATAGGTTATGGAAGCGCACCCTGGGAACTGAAACATCTTAGTACCAGGAGGAATATAAATCAATTGAGATTCCGTGAGTAGTGGCGAGCGAAAACGGAAAAGTCTAAACCGAATCCTTCGGGGTTCGGGGTTGCGAGGTAATTTTACTCTTTTAATAGGGGTTTGAGATTATTTCTTTAGCAGAACACTCTGGAAAGAGTGACCATAGTGGGTGATAGTCCCTTATGCGAAAAAGAAATGTCCGGATGTAATTATTCTCAAGTAGGGCGGGACCGGAGAAATCCCGTTTGAATCAGGGGCCACTATAGCTCCAAGACTAAATATTTTTAATGATCGATAGTGAACTAGTACCGTGAGGGAAAGGTGAAAAGTATCCCGATAAGGGAGATGAAATAGTATCTGAAACCATATGCTAACAAAGAGTCAGAGTCGTTCGTATCACATTGCATGTGATACTTACTACTGCGAATCGTTGCGAATTTTAGCGAATGTATCCGAATATATAAAAAATATTCGCATTCATTAGTTTTTCATTCGCAATATTTGCATTAGGGAGTTATCGCGCGTAGCGTGATACGACCGATGATGGCGTGCTTTTTGTAGAACGAACCAACGAGTTAATTCTGTATTGTCTGACTAAGCTACTTTCGTAGTGGAGTCATAGTGAAAGCGAGCCTTAACGGGCGACATGATAGTGCGGATTAGACCCGAAGCCAGGTGAGCTATTTATGAGCAGGGTGAATTTCGAGTAAAATCGAAAGGAGGCCCGAACCCACGAGCCGTGCAACACTCGGGGATGACTTGTGAATAGAGGAGAAATTCCAATCGAACTTGGCGATAGCTGGTTCTTCCCGAAATAGCTTGAGGGCTAGCGTCCTTTAAATGAGCACAAGAGGTAGAGATACTGAATGAGAATCCGCGGTTCGCCGTAGGCTTCTCAACCAAACTCCGAATTCTTGTGTTTCTTATCTGGGCAGTCAGAACTCCGGGGCTAAGCTCGGAGCTCAAAACGGAAACAGCCGAGATCGCAATCTAAGGTCCCTAAATTCATATTAAGTGGTAAAGGAGGTGAAGTTTCTTATACACCTAGAAGGTTGGCTTAGAAGCAGCCATCCTTTAAAGAGTGCGTAACAGCTCACTAGTCTAGAGACTTCGCGCCGAAAATTCAACGGGGCTAAATATGATACCGAAGATGCGGAACGCTCGTATCACATTGCATGTGATACTCGCTAATGCGAATACTCGCGAATTTTAGCGAATGCATTCGAATACAAAAAAAATATTCGCATCCATTCGTTTTACATTTGCAATAATTAGCATTAACGAAGTATCGCGCGTAGCGTGATACGAGTGTTGGTAGGGAAGTGTTCCATGCGCACTGAAGCGGAAGGCGTGAGCCACCGTGGAGTGCATGGAAGTAAGAATGTTGGTATTAGTAACCGCAATTGGGGTGAGATCCCCCGACACCGAAAGTCTAAGGTTTCCTGGGCAATGTTGATCAACCCAGGGTCAGTCGGTCCTAAGGCGAGGTCGAAAGACGTAGTCGATGGACACAAGGTTAATATTCCTTGACTATTTAATGTCACGGTATGGGAGGACGCAATCTTGTACATTTTGCATCTTATTGGATTGATGTAGACATAGTGAGGGTGCTTTTCAGGTAAATCCGGAAGGTATAGCCCGAGTTATGGCTGGAGGTTTCTCTTCGGAGAGACTAACAAAATGGAGCAGGTTGTCTAGAAAAGTCTCTAAACTTATCATTAAATATCCGTACTAAAACCGACACAGGTAGACTGGGCGAGTAGCCTAAGGTGAACGAGTGATCCTCCGTTAAGGAACTCGGCAAAAAAGCTAGACGTAAGTTCGCAAAATGTCTCGCCTATATCGCAAGGTATAGGCCGCAGCGAAAGTTTCCCAAGCAACTGTTTACCAAAAACACAGGTCTCTGCAAACCCGCAAGGGGAAGTATAGGGGCTGACGCCTGACCAGTGCTGGAACGTTAACGGGAGCGGTGCAAGCCAATCCCCGAAGCGCCAGTGAACGTCGGCGATAACTATGAATAATAAAAAGGTTATGATAATACCGTGGGAAGTCTCCCGAGCAATCGGGATGACCCCGTAACGACTGAAGCGAAAGCTGAGACTCGTCTTTAATACAGATGGGTAATACGCCGGCTCTTATTTAGTAAAAGAAACATATGGATTTTGCGTCATATATCTCTGGTTTTTCCGATGGTGAGGGGTGCTTTTCAGTATCATTCAACTTTCGAGAAAAACTTAAAACCAAAATTGAGGTTCGTCCGAGTTTTGCAATCGGACAAAATAAGCGTAGTTTGGATTTATTACAGCAGATTCAAAAATTTTTTGACTGCGGAAATATTCGTTTTTCAAAAACGGATCAAATCTATAAATATGAAGTGCGCAATATAGATGAACTTAGAAAAAAAGTTATCCCTCATTTTGAAAAGTTTCCTTTGATGACTGCAAAGCTTAATGATTTCCAAATTTTTAAACAAATTTGCGAAAGCATAGCTCAAATGAAACATCTCAATTCTCAGCATCTGAAAGTGATTATAAAATTAGCTTTTAAAATGAATGGGTCTGGGAAAAGGAAATATAGCGAAGCGGAACTCCTAAATGTTTTGGATAAGATGAAGATATAGTCTGATTTTTCGCGAAAGCGATCAAACTAAATGAAATTCTGACCCGCATCAATGGCGTAATGACTTGGGAACTGTCTCAACGGAGAGCTCGGTGAAATTGCAATGACGGTAAAGATGCCGTCGACCTGCAGCAAGACGAAAAGACCCCGTGGAGCTTTACTACAACTTGGCATTGATTTAGAATTTTAGTTGTCGAGCTTAGGTGGGAGACTATGAAATCTGGACGCTAGTCCAGATGGAGTCAACAGTGGAATACCACCCTGCTGAAGTTTTAAGTCTAACCCTGGACTGTTATGAGGAACAAAAATCTTTGTATACAGTGAACCAGCAAATGACAAAACTAATTGCATAAGTTGTAAATAAAGATCTAATTGTTCGTAAGAATGATTGGATTTATTAGTATTGTCTTTTGCGGTTCACAAAAAAAATGTATACATCGTTTTTAGTTATTCATACCAGTCCGGGAACAGTGCCTGGCGGGTAGTTTGACTGGGGCGGTCGCCTCCTAAATGGCAACGGAGGCGTTTACAAAGGTTGGTTAGGTCCGGATGGAAATCGGACTGATAGTGCAAAAGCATAAACCAGCTTTACTGAGAGACCCATCAGTCGATCAGTTACGAAAGTAGAATTTAGTGAACCGACTATCGCTTATAGGAGCGTAGAAGATCATCAGATAAAAGTTACCCCGGGGATAACAGGCTGATCCCTTCCAAGAGTCCATATCGACGAAGGGGTTTGGCACCTCGATGTCGGCTCATCGCATCCTGGGGCTGGAGAAGGTCCCAAGGGTATGGCTGTTCGCCATTTAAAGCGGTACGCGAGCTGGGTTCAAACCGTAAAGCACCTTTTAGCTTTGGCTAAAGGATATTTTACAGTTTGAACCCGAGGTAAGAAGACATCATACACGGCGGCGTATATGAGAAATCGTATATGAGAAATCAACTATATCGGTGGAATCCTCTTGTGACATAACCTGTCATATGTTAGGATAATGCCGAGGGAAGTTGTATGTGTAAAAATTTTTCGTCAACAATTAGCGCGTATTTAGCAGGATTCCTTGATGGTGATGGAAGTATTTATGTGAGGCTAAAACCAAATTCTACCTATCGGTATGGATTTCAGGTTGCTCCTTATATTGTTTTATTTCAATCAAATCAAGATAGGGAAAATTTTGAGAAAATTTGTTCAATTGTGGGATTAGGGATTCTTCGTGAAAGAAAAGATGGAATTCTGGAATATTCTATAAATAGAGCAGATAATCTGAGATTGTTTCTTGCATCAGTTAAACCGTTTCTTATATTAAAAAAGAAACAGGCAGAGTTGATGTTGAAAATTCTAGCTAAAAAAGAAAAAGTTCAAAATCATAAAGATTTTGAAGAACTTGCGCAATTAGTTGATAGTTTTAGAGATTTAAATTATTCTAAAAAGAGAAAAATTCGCGTATTAACCCCGTAGAGACTACACGTTGATCATCCTTAATTAAACAAGGGGATGAAGATATAGTCCAATGCACTTAGTAATAAGTGGTAACATGCGTGAGACAGGTTGGTCTCCTATCTGCTGTGGGCGTTGTTGCTTGAAAAGAGTCTTTCCTAGTACGAGAGGACCGGAAAGAACAAACCTCTGGTGTATCAGCTGTTCCGCCAGGAGCACTGCTGAGTAGCTACGTTTGGAAAGGATAACCGCTGAAAGCATATAAGCGGGAAGCCTCCTTTAAGATAAGGCAACTGTTGGAGCTTGCTCCAATATAATTTCCTAGAAGATGACTAGGTTGATAGGTCTCAGATGTAAGTGCAGTAATGCATTAAGTCGAGAGATACTAATAAATTAAAATTACACTCTTAAATTTAAATAAATCGCAGATCGTAGAGCGCAAATCGTAGAACGTATTTTATTATATGTTTCACGATATGCGTTACGCGTTGTGCGAGGGTTAGTGGTTAATAGTTTCTAAACTATCTCGGTTGACGTTTGCTTATGGCGAAATTCAACAGAGTGCAACAAATCTAGTGAATAAATAGTTGTATAGTATATTTACAATGGACAATAATAATATGAAATCGTATTCTAAAAAATATGGAGAAAGTTTGAAGCTTATCTTTATCATTTTCTTTGTAATTGCGATTGCGATCTTTTCATTTTTGTTTTTTGCACCGGTGATTAATGCGTTCTAGCCGTTATGATATTCTAGTTGTTCTAGCGGACAATTAAAACATTATAACATATAGATCGCTTGTAACATTAAAAAAGAGCATTGTTTTGGTGGTTCTAGCGAAATGGCAACACCCGATCCCATTCTTCACCCCAACACCTTTTACAACTTGAATCCATAATTTCCGGTATCTCTAGCGAAGTGGATACACCCGATCCCATTCCGAACTCGGCAGTTAAGCACTTCAGCCCCGATGATATCTAGGCAGCAGTCTAGGAAAAGTAGGACGGTGCCGGGAATTATGTATTTAAGTAAAAGGTGAGGGGGCGGGCTCGGCAGTTAAGCATTTCAGCCCCGATGATATCTAGGCATCAGTCTAGGAAAAGTAGGACGCCGCCAAAACAATGCTCTTTTTTTGTGGAAAAATTTGTGCTAGAATGAATGTATGGAAATATTAGATAAATTTTTAGAGGATAAATATCAAAAAAAACGAGCGATTATAATAGCCATTTTTGTGGCTGTTTTTTTGTTGTTTGTTTTTTTGTTATATTCTTGGTTGAAACCAGCGCCAAGTTGTTTTGATGAAAAGAAAAATCAAAATGAGACTGGTGTGGATTGTGGGGGTGTGTGTGCCATCAAATGCGCAATTGTAGCACAAGATTTGACCAGTCAGGAAAGTGGCTTTGTGGAAAGTGGCATCGCTGGCAAGTTGGATTTGTATGCGCGCGTATCCAATCCAAACTCTACTTTTGGTAGCAAAAAATTTCAATATGAATTCAAGCTTTTTGATTCGGCAGGTTCGGTTGTTGCGACAAAAAAAGGTGTCAGTTATATTTTGCCAGCGGAAAGTAAATATGTAGTGGAAAATAATGTGGAGATTAATGGCGTACCAAGCCGAATTGAATTTAATATTCTCGATCGAGACTGGTCAGAATTTGTTGATTATTATGAGAGGCCACAGCTCAAGATTGTAAACAAGACTTATGGTCAAATAAATTCCGGTATTGGGTTTAGTGAAGCGAAAGGGCTTTTGAAGAATGAGAGTGTATTTAATTTTAATACAATCAGGCTGGATATAATCTTGAAGGATGCCAATGATAGTGTGATTGCCTTGAACTCAACAGAAATGAACACGGTGAAATCAGGTGAAAATAGGGATTTTCGAGCGCTGTGGCTAAATAGATTTCCAGGAGAAGTGATGAATGTGGAAGTGCAAGCAGGAGTGAATATTTTTGAATCAGATACTTTTATCAAACAATATTTTGTTCCTGGAAAATATAAACCATAAATATTTTCATGGGATATGAGAAATTTTCTAAAATTTGATTGGGTGTTGACAATTACTACTTTTTTGTTGTTAACAGTTGGCTTAGTGACGTTATACACTATTTCTTCAATTGAAGCTAATGCTCAACTAAATCATTTCCAAAAACAATTAGTGTCAGTTGCAGTCGGATTGGTTTTGATGATATCTTTTGCATTTATTGATTATCGTGCGTTAAATTCATATAGTACTAAATTATATTTCGGTATCATTGGAATTTTAGGCATGTTAGTTTTGTGGGGGACAACAGTCCGAGGCACAACAGGTTGGATTGGTGTGGGCGCATTTAATCTGCAGCCAGTGGAAATAACTAAGCTGATTGTAATAATTTTTTTAGCTAGTTTTTTGTCCAAGAAAAAAACTCATTTGAGCGTGATTGTTAGAACTGTCGCTTCTGTAATTTTAGTGGCTGTTCCGGTTTTTTTGATTTTGAAACAACCAGACTTTGGATCAGCGGCCATTATTATGGGTATCTGGTTGGGAATGCTTTTCGTTTCTGGCATAACTAAAAAGGTTTTTTTTGGGTTGCTGTTAATTGGAATTTTAACAGCTTCCTCCAGCTGGTTGGTGTTAAAGGATTATCAAAAAGATCGTTTGATAAATTTTGTTAACCCGCAGCAGGACCCAATGGGTAGTGGCTATAATGTTATTCAATCTACCGTGGCCGTTGGTTCTGGTGGAGTTTGGGGCAAAGGATTGGGACATGGTTCACAATCGCAACTTAATTTTCTACCAGAAAAACACACTGATTTTATTTTTGCTGTTTTTGCCGAAGAATTGGGATTTTTCGGTTCTTGCGTAATTATTGTTTTATTTGGAATTTTAATTTATCGTATTAAGGAAACTGCTCGATTAGCAAGAGACAACTTTGGATATTTATTGGCAGTGGGAATTGCTATGATGCTATTTTTGCAGATTTTGGTGAATATTGGCATGAATATTGGTGTGGCGCCAGTGGCTGGTGTGCCTTTGCCACTTTTGAGCTATGGTGGAAGTTCCATGATTAGTATTTTGATTTCATTGGGGATAATCCAGAGTATTTATCTACGCAGATTAAAAACCCTTGACTAAGCCTTCAAAGTCTGGTAGAATTGTTTAATAGAATATTTTTTGTTAGTTATTAATTTTTTTAATGTCCGAGGGGAAACCGTAAATTGGAAATTGAAAATTCCCGCGTGCGGGTTCAGGTAGGGCGTAAATATTTATGGAAAAAGTTTTATTGGAAGCGACAGCGCGAGCTGAGCGAGGCAGGAAAGTGAATGTAGGCCGTCGAGAAGGACGAGTGCCGGCTGTTGTTTATGGACACAGTGTTGAGTCAGTTAGTCTTTGGGTGAATGCACTGGATCTGAAGAGATTGTTGAAAAAATCCGGAGAAAGCACCATTATTGATTTGAAAATTGATGGCAAGGATGACCGCAATGTTTTGATTCATGAAATTCAAAAGAATGGTGTGACTGGAAAATTCACCCATATCGATTTCTTCCAAGTTCGTATGGATGAAGAAATTGAAACTGAAGTTGAATTGGTGTTTATTGGTGAAGCTCCAGCGGTGAAAACTATGGGCGGAATATTGGTTAAAAATATCGATAAAGTGACGGTGAAATGTTTGCCTGCTGATTTGCCATCGCATATCGACATAGATATTTCCAAGATTGTAACTTTTGAGGATCACATCGCTATCAAGGACTTGCAAGTTTCAAGTAAGGTGAAGATTGAGCTTGAGCCAGAAACAGTGATTGCACTTGTTTCAGCTCCGAGAACTGAAGAGGATCTAGCAGCACTTGAAGAAAAAGTTGATGCTGATGTGGCTAAGGTTGAAGGCATAGTTAAACCCGAAGCTCCTGCTGAAGAGAAAAAAGACAAGAAATAGATATATATCGATCGCCTGCCTGATGGTAGGCATACGAACAATAAAAAAACAGCTTCGAATTTCGAAGCTGTTTTTTTATTGGTGAAAATAGTGGTATAATAAATTTGTGATGAATAAAAATAAAAAGAAAGTTTTTTTGGCTGTGGGCATAACGGTGTTTATGCTTTTTGATGTGATTAATTTTGCTTTTGCTTTAGATGAAAATAGTATTCAAAGTGCTTTGGATAAGGCTAATAAGAAGTTAGAGCAGGAGAAAAGCGAATTGAATGTTTCAAAAGGATTGCTTCAGAAAAATCAGGTACAGGTTGGCACCACTAAAAATAAGATTGTTGAGACTGTGACTGAGATAAATCGCAAAGAAAGTGAATTGCAAAATCTCAATGATCAAATTGAATTGTATAAAAAAATCTTAGCAGCATATTTGCAAGAGCTATACTTTGATAATCAAGATCCACTGATACAATTAGCAATGGCTAATGAAAATTTGAATGATATTTTTGGCAATACAGATCAGACCCTGAATATCAAAGAGAAAATTCTAGGACTTATGCAAGATATTGATTCTTCGCAACAAGTGATTTCTCAGACCAAAGAAGAACTAGCTGACAAAAAGGCTGAGCATGAAAAACTTCTGCAACAACAAAAAGTTGCTCAAGGTGAGATTGTGGGAGACATTCAAGAGTCGCAAGCAACAATCGCAGAGCTTCAGAAAAAAATAGCCGAATTGCGAAGTGCTTTATCATCTTTTTTAGGAAAATCATATAGCACCAAAGACATTGATGACGCAGTCGCTTTTGCGAGTAAAGCTACAGGCGTTAGAAAAGCTTTTTTGCAAGCAGAATTGATTGTGGAAACTGGCTATGGGACTTTCACTGGAGGATGCACTTATAAAAATATTCGTATGAAAACGGCGGATGTAAATCAATTTTTGAAAACTGCTGATGAACTTTCCAAGGCGTATGGCGGAGATTATAAAAAAAAGAAATTATCCTGTTCGCCTAAATGGGGTGGTTATGGTGGAGCCATGGGTGTAGCGCAATTTATGCCAACCACTTGGATTGGCTATAAGGCTAAAATCTCAGCTAAAACCGGAAGTAATCCAGCTGACCCTTGGGATTTGGCGGATGGAATCACTGGTATGGCTATCAAATTGGCAGCCGGTGGAGCAACCAGTAAAAGCGGAGAATTTTTAGCTTCCAAGAGATATTATTGTGGTGGTCCTGGGTCGGCCTATTGGAACAACAAATGCAATGATTATGCCAAAAAGGTTCAGTCTTTTTCCAAAGATCCAGAGAGTCATATCTAAGAGTTAATGTATTTTTCAACTGCTAAACAGGGCATTTGCATTTTGCAACCCTGTTTTTTGTTGGCAAAAATGGCTTATTTGAACGCTTGAAAAAACTATTGAAACAAGCTATACTAGGGATAGTTTATAAAATATAAAGTCAATTTTTATGGAATATTTTGAGATAAGGGGGGGCAAAAAATTGAAAGGTGAAATTGATGTGCGTGGTTCAAAGAATGCTACCACGCCTATTTTGGCGGCAACTTTGCTGACCCAAAAGGAATGCATATTATCTAATATTCCTTTGATTGAGGATGTCTTTCGAATGATTGAAATTTTGCAAAGCATG
The DNA here is from genome assembly GCA_000995125.1 of Candidatus Moranbacteria bacterium GW2011_GWA2_39_41. Lineage (GTDB taxonomy): Bacteria > Patescibacteriota > Minisyncoccia > Moranbacterales > UBA2206 > UBA2282. Next base: position 10,594 of record LBXA01000014.1, read on the forward strand.
GGCGTTGAAGTGCGCAGAATTGGTGAGCGAAAAATTAGCGTGAAGGCAGAGAATGTTGATCCAACAAAAATTGATGTGGAAAAAGTGAAGCAATTGCGTTCGTCAATTTTGCTTCTTGGATCTTTGAGTGCGCGCCTTGATAAATTCAAATTATATCATCCCGGTGGTTGTGTAATTGGTGCGCGACCAGTGGGCACGCATTTTGACGCTTTGCGAAAAATGGGGGTGGAAATTTCGCAAACTGACCATGTGTATAGTGTGAATGCCAAAAAAAGAAAAGCGAGCAAGGTTGTATTGCAAGAAATGTCAGTGACAGCTACGGAAAATGCGATGATGTTGGCAGCAGTTTTGCCAGAAAAGACTGTTATCAAGATTTGCGCTACCGAACCACACGTCGAAGATTTGGGAAATTTTTTGATTTCCTTGGGAGTTAAGATTAAGGGCTTGGGCACGCATACGTTAGAAATAGTTGGTGCCAAGAATTTGCATGGCGCAAAGCATACCATAATTCCAGACGCAAATGAAGCGGCTACCTTTTTGATTATGGGCGTAGCCACGGGCAGTCCGATTCGGGTAAAAAATGCTGTTGAAAATCATTTAGATTTGGTATTGGAAAAATTGCGCGAATTTGGCGCTGATTTCAAAATCGGCAAAGACTATATTGAAGTTGTGCCAGCTAAAAAATTGCAAGCTTTGAATAAACTTGATATGCGCACCTATCCGGGTGTTCCGTCAGATGTGCAGGCGCCCTTTGGAGTTTTGGCGACGCAAGCTCAAGGCAGCACGCTAATTTTTGATACGATTTTCGAAGGACGTTTTAACTATTTGAGTGAATTGGAAAAGATGCGCGCACAAGTCAAATTGCTCAATCCACATCAGGCCATCATCACTGGTCCGACGCAATTGAAGGGCGGTGAAATCAAGAGTTTCGATTTGCGGGCGGGAGCGTCTTTGATAATTGCGGCTTTGATAGCTAAGGGTCAAACAACTATGCAAGATATCTATCAAGTAGACCGCGGTTATGAGAAGATCGAAGAGCGCTTGCAGAAAATTGGCGCGGATATTCAGAGAATTTCAAAATCCAAAATCTAAATTTCAAATAAATTTCAAAATTAAGTTATAATTTACAAAACACATGTTTATCAGAAAGATCGGAATTGATTTGGGAACGGCCAATACTTTGGTTTTTGTTCCGGGGCGTGGAGTGGTTGCCAATGAGCCAAGTGTGGTGGCGATTTCAATCGTGGACAATAAGGTTTTAGCAGTGGGCAATGAAGCCAAGGATATGTTGGGACGCACACCCGACACGATTATGGCGAGTCGGCCCATGAAGGATGGGGTGATTGCAGACTACAAAATCACCGAAGCTATGCTCAAATATTTCATCAACAAGGTTAGTGGAAAATTCAGATTAGTACGTCCTGAGATTATGATTTCTATTCCGGCCGGTGTGACCAGCACAGAAAGACGAGCGGTGATTGATGCGGCTATTCGCGCAGGCGCCAAGGCGGCCTATGTAGTGAAAGAGCCAGTTTTGGCCGCTATTGGCGCTGGAATTCCAATCAATTCACCGGCTGGCAATATGATTATTGATATTGGTGGTGGAACTTCAGAGGTAGCTATTATATCTTTGGGAGGCATTGTAGCGGCTCATAGCGCTCGTGTGGGAGGCAACAAATTGGACAAGGCCATTGCTGACTATATCAAAAGAAAATATGGCTTGGCTATTGGTGAACGAACAGCGGAAGACATCAAGATTCAAATTGGGTCAGCTTTGCCATTGGTCAAAGAAGATCATATGGAAGTGCGTGGCCGTGATTTGACGGGTGGCATGCCCAAGACCATCAAAATTTCTTCCAATGAAGTGACCGAGGCCATTCAAGATGAACTGCGTGAAATTATCAACGCCATCAAAAAAGTTTTACAAGAAACCCCACCAGAGTTGGCAGCCGATGTGATGGACAAAGGGATGGTGTTGTCTGGTGGCGGAGCGTTGATTCGCAATCTAGAACAATTAATTACCAAGACCATTGATGTGCCATGTTATGTAGCGGATGAACCGCTTTTGTGTGTAATCAAGGGAATTGGAATTGCCCTAGATAATCTAGAATTGTATAAGCGGACGATAATGATAAACAAATAGAACCGATACGAAACTACGAAACATTGTTCGAATCTACGAACGAACCGTTTCGTATATTTCGTAGATTCGCATTTTAATTTGTAGTTTCGAATCGGCATATGAAAATTGGAATTGACGGTTCGCGGGCGTTTATAAAACAGCGAACTGGAATTGAGGAATATTCATATCAGGTTATCAAACATCTCGTGGATAAATTGCAGAATCACGAGGTTGTTTTGTATATGCGGAAAGATCAGGAAATTGATTTTGCTTTGCCAGAAAACTGGAGAGTGAGGAAAATAAATTTTGTCTATTTGTGGACACAGATGGGACTATCGCTGGAATTGCTTTTTCATCCAGTTGACGTGTTGTTTGTGCTAGCGCATATCGTGCCACTTTTTCATCCCAAAAAAACCATCGTTACCATTCATGGTTTGGAATATGAAGTTATACCAAGGGCCTATTCAGCTTGGGCGAGATTTTATATGCGACTGTCTATCAAAAAATCTTGTCAGTGGGCGCAAAAAATCATCAGTGTCTCAAGAAACACCAAGCAGGATTTAATAAATTTATATAATGTTTCGGAAGATAAAATTCAGGTTATCTATGAAGGATACGAGGAAAAAGACATTGCATCGTGTAGAGACGAGGCAGTGCCTCGTCTCTACGGGGATGAACCGTACCTATTGTTCATCGGGCGATTGGAGGAGAGAAAAAATATCTTGGGAATTGTCAAAGCCTTTGAAATTTTGAAAGAAAAATATGCTATTCCGCATAAGCTAGTTTTGGCTGGCAAAAGTGGCTATGGTTTTTCACAGATTGAATTGGCGATTGGCATGTCGAAATATAAGGATGAAATTGTGCAATTGGGCTTTGTGAAAGATGAAGACAAATTTGCTTTGATAGCTTCCGCTGATGTTTTTATGTTCCCCACATTCTATGAAGGTTTTGGCATCCCAGTTTTGGAAGCGCAAAGTGTGGGTGTGCCAGTCGTGACCAGCAACACTTCCTCCATGCCAGAAGTGACAGGAGATTCAGCGATCTTGGTTGATCCGCGTGAACCGGAATTCATTGCCGAGCGGTCATATGAAATTATTTCCAATAAAGATTTGCGAGATGACATCATCCAAAAAGGCTATGAGAATATTAAACGTTTCAGTTGGGAAAAATGCGCGGTACAGATTGCTGAAGTTTTGACGGGGAAATAAAAATACCACTAGCTTGTCATTCCGAACTTGATCCGGAATCTAACTAGCATTTAATGAAACACATAAGAAATCATAAACAGTACATGTTTTTTTCGACTAAAAAGTAGGGATGGGCGTTGAAATCTTTCAATGCCTATCTCTACAACTAACTTGAAACAAGCGTGGCTAAGGATGCACTTGTTTTTTTGTTTGAATTTTGCCATAATAGGCTGAGAACCTGTTCATAATCTCACCGCTTATTTATCACATAAACAGATAAAAAATTATTATGAAAAATCGCAAAACCCGGGTGGTGAAAATTGGCAATTTGCTGTTGGGTGGAGACAATCCAGTGCGCATTCAGTCGATGTGCAACACGGACACGCGCGATGTGAGGGCTACGGTCAAGCAGATTTTGGCATTGGAGAAGAAGGGTTGCGAGATTGTGCGGGTGGCGGTGTTGGATATGGCAGCGGCCAAGGCAATTGGCAAAATCAAAAAGCAAATTCACATTCCCTTGGTGGCTGACATTCATTTTGATCACAAACTGGCCTTGGAAGCAGTCGCACAGGGAATTGACAAGATTCGCATCAACCCAGGCAATATTGGCTCAGTGGAAAAAGTCAAAGCGGTGGTTTCCGCCTGCAAGAAGAAAAAAATTCCCATTCGCATTGGCGTCAATGCTGGTTCGATCGAGCAAAACTTGTTGAACAAATATGGTGCCACACCCAAGGCAGCGGTGGAATCGGCTATGCGCCATGTGAAGATTTTGGAAAAACTAAATTTCAAAGATATTTTGATTTCCATCAAATTTAGCAATGTGCCACAAATGGTGGAAGCCTATGAGATGCTGGCCAAAAAAGTTGATTATCCATTGCACCTTGGTGTGACTGAGGCTGGCACCATCTTCAATGGTTCAATTCGCAGTGCCATTGGCATCGGCATCTTGTTGCATGAAAAAATTGGCGCCACATTCCGAGTTTCGCTTACCGCTGATCCAGTGGAAGAGATTGATACTTGTTGGGCAATTTTGCAATCATTGGGACTCCGTCGTCGTGGTCCAGAAATGATTTCTTGTCCAACTTGTGGACGCACGCAAATTAAATTGATTGAATTGGCCAACGCGGTGGAAAAAGAATTGAGCAAAATCAAAACGCCGATCAAAGTGGCGGTGATGGGTTGCGTGGTCAACGGTCCTGGCGAAGCGCGCGAAGCTGACATTGGCGTGGCTGGTGGCCAGGGGATGGGTGCAATTTTTGCCAAGGGCAAAGTCATCAAAAGCGTCAAAGAAAAAGATATTTTGCCAGCCTTGATGAAAGAAATAAAAAAGCTGGATAAAGAGCTGAAAAAATAGTTGCTTCAAATTTTCGATAAAAAGGCTTGTATTAGCCCTAGTTTACCCTTGCCAAGACTGCTTTTTTCTGCTAAAATTGGGAGTAAGTGGCGTAGGTAAATGCTTAAAATAAAAAAATGCAAAATAACTCTTCTTCCAGTCAAATTCAAGACGAGCGCTATTATGGTGTTGGTGGGTTTGTGCTGGAGGTCATCAAAATTTTCATCTTGGCTTTTGTCATTATTATTCCGATTCGCGTTTTTCTGTTTCAGCCTTTCTTTGTGCAAGGCGCTTCAATGGAGCCGAATTTTGAAAATAATCAATATTTGATTGTGAATGAATTTGGTTATAAAAAAACAGTTGTTGGATTGGGTGGTAAGGATTTTTTTACAATTGAGCCTTTCAAGAAACTTGGACGACAAGAAGTCATAGTTTTTCGTTATCCGAAAAATCCAACTCAATTTTTTATTAAACGTACGATTGGTCTACCAGGAGAAAAAATAGAAATCAAAGACGGTAAAGTGATGATTTTTAATGATGAACATCCAGACGGATTTATTTTGGATGAAAGCGCTTATATCCCCAGCAATATTAGAACGACCGGAGATTTAGTTATTAAGTTAAAAAGTGATGAATATTTTGTAATGGGTGATAATCGAGCATTTAGCTCTGATTCTCGTTCGTGGGGTCCATTGTCAGAGGCAAATATTATCGGCAAAGCGCTTTTCCGTGCGTGGCCACTAGATAAGATATTAGTATTTTAAATTTCCAATAATCAATAACCAATTTACAATTAATTCACAATTTCCAATGAAAATTTAGTCATTGAAAATTTTAAAACAGTATGGCTAAAATTATCAAGAAAGTAGTTGCTAAAAAAGCAGCTCCCGCAAAAGCGAAGAAACAAGTCAAAGAAGTGAAAAAAGAATTGGAGCCTATCGCTTTGCAACCTTTGCGTGGCATGAAAGATATTTTGCCAGAAGATCAGCCATACTGGGAGCAAGTGCGTCGAGTGACCGAAAGACTTTCTCGTGATTATGGTTTTTCTCGCATCGACACTCCGATTGTTGAATTTTCCAATTTGTTCAATCGTAGTATTGGGGAAGGTACTGACATTGTGGAAAAAGAATTATATAGTTTTGTGACCAAAGGTGGTGACAAGGTGGCTTTGCGACCAGAAATGACCGCCGGCATTGCACGAGCGTATATCCAACATGGTATGAATGTGTTGTCTAAGCCGGTGAAGCTTTTTTCTGCTGGAACAGTTTATCGCTATGATCGTCCGCAAGAAGGGCGTTATCGAGAATTTTCTCAAGTCAATTTTGATTCATTTGGTGAGCAAGACCCAATTTTGGATGCGCAAATGATTCAAGTGGCCGCTCGGGTGGTGCAAAATTTGGGCATCAAAGCCATTCAAATTCAAGTCAACTCAATTGGTTGTCCAGTGTGTCGCAAACAATATAAGGATTTGTTAGTGAATTATTTGGAATCAAAAGCAACTAAGCTTTGTATTGATTGCAAAAGAAGAATGGAGGTCAGTCCGTTGCGAGTTTTGGATTGCAAAGAAGACAAGTGTTCACAAGTGGCGGTGTCTGCCCCACAATCAGTGGATCACTTGTGTGAAGAATGCCGCGTGCATTTCAAAAGCTTGTTGGAATATTTAGATGAATTGGATTTGCCATATACCATCAATCCACGACTTGTGCGAGGCTTGGATTATTATACCAAAACTGTTTTCGAAATTTGGTCTGGGTCTGAAGAAGGTCGCAAAAGTTCATTGGGCGGTGGCGGAAGATATGACGGTCTAGTGAAGATGATTGGTGGAGAAGCAACGCCTGCTATTGGATTTGCTTTTGGAGTAGAGAGGATTATTTTGGAAATGAAGCGCGTACAAGCTAAACCTTATCGCGCGCCGAAACCAAAAGTTTTCTTGGCTCAATTGGGCGACTTGGCCAAAAAGAAAAGTTTGCGCTTGTTCTCTGAATTGGAAAAGAATGGAATTTTGGTGGCCGAAAGTTTTGGTCGTGGCAGTTTGAAATCACAGTTGCGGGTGGCCAATCGCTTGGGCGTGGAAATGACTTTGATTTTGGGTCAGAAAGAGGCTTTGGACAAAACAGTTATCATCAAGAATATGATTAGTGGCGAACAAGAAACAGCTAGTGCTGAGAAATTGATTGATTTGGTGAAGAAAAAATTGAAGACCGACAATGTAGTGGTCTATCATGATCACAATCATGTTGCTGAGCCAAGCCAAGAGCAAGAACAAACTTAGCCGTGATACCTCATTTAAAAATCTAATGATGAGCCCTTTCGATTTTTCAAATAAAAAACCTAGGATTCTAACAATTAATCTATCAAATATTAAAAAAT
>LBXA01000015.1 GCA_000995125.1 Candidatus Moranbacteria bacterium GW2011_GWA2_39_41
TTTTTAATATTTGATAGATTAATTGTTAGAATCCTAGGTTTTTTATTTGAAAAATCGAAAGGGCTCATCATTAGATTTTTAAATGAGGTATCACGTACCGTCAACACCTTAGATTTCATGCTTATTTATAATACTTTTCAATCTGGCCAAAGCCCGAGCATGCTGGCTTTTGACGGTGTTATATGAAAGATTGAGAATTTCAGCGATTTCTTGGAGGGAGAAGTCATCTTTGTAGCGCATCATCAATATGATGCGATAGTTATCGGGCAATTGTTGTAGCTTCTGGTTGAGTTCTTTTTCTAGATCTTGTCTTTGCAGAATTTCATCTGGCAAAGGATTTTCTTCACTGATATTCTCCAAGGGACTGTCCCCTTCACTGTTTTCAAAAAATGAGAATGGGATGGTTTTTTTCTTTTTCAAAAAGTCATAAGCGGTGTTTTTGGCGATAGCAAACAGCCAAGTGCGAAAGTTTTTTTCTGGATTGAACTTTTTGATATTTTTCCAAACTTTGATAAAAGTCTCTTGGGTCAAATCATCCAGCGAATCACGGTCCTTAGTAAACTGATACAAAAAATTATAAATCGATTGCAAATGTCGATTCACCAATTCCTCGAAAGCCTCATCTGATCCAGCTAGAAATTCAGTGATTAAATGTCGATCGTCTTTTTCCATTTTTATTATTTTGTGCGTGTTCCTAAAGCTGAGCTTTTTGAGAACGCTACGCTAATTACAAAAGCTAAACTTTTTGCGCAGCATATGTACCAGCAGCATAACCTGTACTCCAACAAACCTGCAGATTATAGCCACCAGTTGGACCATCGAGATCCAAAATTTCCCCAGCCAGATAGAGATTCTTGATCAGGCGTGATTGCATCGTCTTGGAATCAACTTCGCGAATGTCCACGCCACCACTGGTGATGATAGCTTGGTTGTAGCCTGTCGTGCCATCCGCTGTCAGACGCAAATCTTTCAGCAATTCTACCAACTTTTTGCGCTCATCCTTGGTCACAAAATTTATTTTCTTTCTTGGGTCAATGCCAGACAAGCTGATGATAGTTGCTATCATTTTTTGTGGCAACAATTCTGGCAAATAATTCACAAAATCTTTATTGATATTTTCCTTGAAATCTTTTTGCAAGCGTGCGTCCAATTGATCGTGAGTCAGAGCTGGTTTCAAATCAATAGAAATAATCACTTCACCTTTCTTTTCCAATTCGCCAACTTTTTTGCTCAAGTCCAAAACAATTGGTCCCGTCAAACCGAAGTGCGTAAACATCATTTCACCAAAACGTGAGTCTTGTTTTTTATTGTTCTGAAGAAGATTGATAGCCACATTTTTCAAGCTCAATCCTTGCACATCCTTGACCCACACTTCTTTGGTTTTCACGGGCACCAAAGCCGGCGCGGTTTCCACGATTTTGTGACCGCAATCTTGAGCCCATTGATAGCCACCCCCTGTCGAACCCGTCACTGAATATGACTTGCCACCGGTACACAAAATGAATTTGTCAGCAAAAATGCGTTGATCAGAAGACATGGCCTTTTTCTCAGGAGACATATAGCCCTTGGCTGCCAATTTCACACTGGCAATTTTGCGTCCTCCAGCCAACGGCGTCACATCAAAGCCATCTACTGACACATTGTAGATTATTTTCACACCATTGATTTCTAAATATTTTTCCAACACGCGCAATACATCTTGTGCCTTGTCAGATTTGGGAAAGACCCGTCCACCTCTTTCAATTTTGGTCATCACGCGTCGATCTTCAAAAAACTTGATCACCTCTTCTGGACCAAAGGCTGCCAAGGAAGAAAACAAGAATTTTCCATTCTTGCCAAACTTCTTGATAATTTCTTTGTCATCAAATTCAGCCTGGGTCAGGTTGCAACGACCCTTGCCCGTGATCAGAAGCTTCTTGCCGAGACTGGCATTTTTTTCCAGCAAAACTACGCGCGCGCCAAGTTCCGCCGCTCTTCCGGCTGCCATCATGCCTGCGGGTCCACCGCCAATCACTGCCACATCAAATTTTTCTGGTTTTTTTATCATATGCTAATCCTAACAGGTTATATCAAAAAATTCCAATCAAAAAAGCTCCACACGAGGCGGAGCTTTTCTGTTTGAAAACTAGATTTTTGAAACGTTGATAGCGTTTGGTCCTTTTGGAGACTCGCTAACTTCGAATTCAACTGCATCGCCTTCCTTCAAGTCATTGAATTGCACGCCTTGCAATTCTTTTGCATGAAAGAAAAGATCCTTATCACTACCCTCTTGAGTAATGAAACCAAATCCACGGTCAGTCAATCTTTTGATTGTTCCTTGTGCCATTTTGATATAGTACAAATTGATTAAACACACATACCGCAATGCAAAGGAAGTTCGACTACGCTACTTGCTGCACGCTACTGTGATTAAGACTAGTATAGCATGCCCAGAACCTTTTGTAAAGGGCATGTGCGACCAATATGAGTCATGTCTAAAATTTAGCTAACCAATGCTTATATTTGGGACTATTTGGTTATTTTTTTTGTTTTTCAAAGCCATCTATTCCACCACACCAATATGCCTTGTTTGTACGTTTCCGTTGGTGTCTCGGACACTGAAATTGTTAGGATCCACCTCCACTGATGATTGTGGATTTTCATTGCCCACAATCACCTTTTTAGCTGCTTTTGGATTTTCAATTGACTTGCCAGGCATTGCATCGGGGTTGACAACAAAACTAGCGCTCGGTCGCCCAGCTATATTTCGATTAAGATTAAAAAAATCTTCCGCATCTCCTTTTTTTCTAGCGTCTTCAATTTTAGCCCCGTCTTTACTATCTCCAGCAAAAGCATCTTTAGGCATTTCCCCGCCCATAGCTGCTACCAAAGACGCAGCAACAACAGTTTTTTCGAAAATTTTACGACTAGTTGATTTTATCACTGGTGGCTGTTCAAACATATTATTTTTTAATAATTTATTAGCATACCAATTATATCACAGGAACACAAAAAAAAATACTCCAACTAGGAGTATTTTACTATTTCAATATTTGGCTATTACCTTTCCAAATCCAGCGTTTCATCGATGCGAATCTGTTCCACAAACTCTGGAACATGGGAGACCAAAATCATTGCTCCCTCAAACTTATCCAAGGCTTTAGCAATGACTGGTAAATGGCGGAAGTTGATGTGATTGGTCGGCTCATCTAGAATTAACAATCCTGGCTCTAATAGCACCAATTGTGCAAAGGCTACTAAACCCTTTTGCCCTTCCGACAGTGTGCCGATTTTGGCATTGATGATTTCCTTGGTCAGCAAAAATCCTGAAGCCACCGCGCGCATTTGTTCTTCATTTTCTGATGGCATGACTGAGAAAAGTGATTCGCGCACCGTATGCTCAAAATTCAAAGTGGAAAAATCTTGTCGATAATAACCCACTTTCACACCTTCTGCGATTTTAGCGCCCTTGGCTGTTCCCCGTGCCAAGGACTCAATCAAAGTGCTCTTGCCAATCCCATTGGGGCCGGAGATCAAAAGATGCTGTCTTTTTTTCAAAGAAATGCGGGCTTCTTTTTCCACAATCTCATGATTTTGCATAATGGAAAAAGAGGAAATCTTCAAAATTTCTCCGCCCAACTCTGCCTGCACAGGAATAGTGAAATCACGAATAGCCTTGTCTTCACGACGCACGGCCACTTTGGCTTCCTCCATGGCCGCTGCCTTGTCTCGCATCTTCTTGGCCACCAATCGCATGCCACCACCTTTGTTGGCAAAAAAGTTGGCCTTGTCTTTGTTGGCTTGAATTTCTTTTTCATATTGCGCATTTTTTCTTTCATCTTTTTCAATCTTGTCGGCAATTTCCGCCACCACCACGTAATAGTCTCCAATATATTGATCGATTTTTTTCGTAAAAATATCTAGATAAATTACGCCATCGGTAAACATATTTAAGAAATCTGCATCATGGGAAATCACGATACAAGTCTTGTGGTAACTCATCAAAAATTGCGTCAAATGTTCAATGCCCGCTTTGTCCAAATTATTGGTTGGTTCATCAAGAATCAACAAATCCGGATCCTGAATCAAGGCAGAAGCCAAAAGTAGGCGCGCTTGTTGTCCACCGGAAAAATCCTTAATTAGACGATCGTGAGGCGCTTGCAAATTCACCACTTCCAACACATCATCAATCAAGCGATCAATATCATATTTCTTTTCAAAAAAACACTTTTCAAAAAATTCCCGCATCGTAAGTGTCATCTGCTCACGCGGAATCACTTGTTTGGCATAGGCAATGGTCATATCCGGATCCACAAAAAGCGAACCGTCATTTGGCTTCAATTCACCCGTAATCATATTGAGAATCGTACTCTTACCAGCACCATTTTGCCCCATTAAAGTCATTTTTGTGCCATGACGCAGCGCAAAAGACGCCTCATCCAAGATTTGCTTGTCACGGCTATATTCAAAAGAAACCTTATTAAACCTAATAGCTACATTATCTTTACCCATAACTAAATATTTTCAATTATTACTGAGCTTCTATCATACATAATATTGCTGAATTTGGGAAGAGCTAGCACCATTATTTACAAACATACACACATGGATCCAGCCAACCGCTCAACTCACTTTTATTTTGCGCATAGCCCAAAATATTGATAGCCGAACCCTTGTGCATGCCTAGATGCAGATGTTTTCTTTCGCCAGATGTTTCTGCGCTCTCATTGGCACCCAAAATCCCAATTGCCTCCCCTACCGCCAAATCGTTGCCTAAGTTCTTAGCAACACTAGCTAATTTCAAATGACCATAGATTACTGTAACAGTTTGTGAATCAATTGTGCAATTTTGCACCAAGACACCGCCATAGCCACTGGCTGATTTTTTCACCACTATTTTGCCTGCGCAAATTGCCTGCACTGGCACATCCGCGTTCAGTTCTTCAGGAAAAATTTCAAAATCAGCTCCGGTGTGAAAACCGCGAAATCTTTCTGGTTGCACGGGTGAATTTTGTGTCGTTATGAAAATGCCAAATGGTTTTTTAGTCACGCGCTCTTTGGATTTCTTCAAGGGTGCCGACAAATCATCCGCCTTTTGCACTGGTTGTTCCGCTACGACCTGTGGATCAGCTGTTGTGCTTGGGGATGTTTGACCTTGATTTACGGTGGGAGAAACCGAAGTTGTAGTTTTTAGCGCAAAATAATTGCCCCACCCCAAAAGTACGGCACCGATTGCGATTATTATTGCCCCACCCCAAAAATATTTTTGCATATTATTCTAAAGATAATTTATATCCCAATCCTACGCCCAAAAGCCAAGATTATCAAATAAGCACAATATGCTATAATAATCTTGCAAAATGCTTTTTCGCACAAAATCAACTTATTCTTAATTTGACTTATTATGCGCCTATACACAGACGTCTAATCAAGCCAATAATTTTATGAATAATGATAGGCCTATTGTTCAACTGTTGGAGGAAAATGAGCTCAATATCTCTCAGCTCTATGCGTTATATGCGCAAAAAATTCCAGCCAAACAAGCTTTTTGGGAACAGATTTCTCAAGAAGAAATTGCTCATGCCGCCGCCTTCAAAAATGACACAGCTGATATTGATCTAACCCAATCGATTGAAGAGACCAAATTTTCTCGCGGTATAGTTCAATATGTTATGGATTTTGTTCTGCAAGAAGTTGAGCGCGCGCAAAAAGACCCTATCTCGCATTTTGACGCTTTGCAGACTGCCTTGCGCATAGAACGCTCAATGCTAGAAAAAAAATGTTTTGACATTTTCACACCAACTAATACCACAATTAAAGAATTGTTCCAACGAATGAATACTGACACTGAAAAACACATTGACATTCTTATGAAAGAATTGAAAAAACAATAGCCGCAAAAATAAACTGCGCCTTACTAAAAACTAGCCTTGGAGGCTGGTTTTTATTTGAATAATTGCTATAAAAATATGCATGTTTTATCTTTATTGTTTCGTCACCACAAGCATCGCTTTTTTCCGCACGCCTATAGGTATAGACACAGAGGCTGGACCGCTGGGATATGACCAAATGGCATTGAAGAATAGTTCCTCTCCATAACGATAGCCACCACCTTTGCGCGTGCCTGGGTCGTTAGTAATAAATTCATGCGTGACTGGATCATAGCCAACAACCACCAGCATATGCTCCACGGGTCCGGGCGTGGTGTAGTTCGGATTATTCAAGGCTTGTCCAAAGGCTGGCACTATGATTAGCTGACCATTTTGCAATGCTTGTTTAATGTCATCCACAACAATACCTTCCTTGATTGCAACAGCTTGATACTGAAAATATCTTTGAAAAATTTTCGCAACATCATACACATTCGTGTCAGTGTTATATCCGAAATTGGCATCTTCAAAATCAGCTATATCCAGTATTTGTTTTCTAGCCGCAAAGGCTGAAACTGTTTTGACACCTTTGACCCAACTCATGGCCATTGCGATGGAAGCTTCTTCGCAGGCGTTTTGAAAAATTGGATTGCTCCAGTTGCCAAACGGCGCTTGCACAATAAACGGCACATCTAGTAAAATTGTGTTTTTTATTTCGACTGTTGAAGTTGTCGCCACTGACTGACTAGAGCCAATCGCCTGCGCTGGTTGATTGCTCGAAACTTCTGGCGACATAGCATTGTCAGAAGAAATACTAACTGGAGATATCATTGGCCTGTCCAAAAACATAGCCAACAAATAGCCCACTCCCAACAGCGACAATACCACCAAAAAACCAGCAATAAATTTATTTTTCATACACTTTGAAATAATTGATGCCTACATTATAACAAAAAACATCAGCACACGCCAATGTTTTTAGTACATATCTTATTGCTATTTTAGTTCAAAACCTTTTTCGCATACATATCCACATCAGTTATCCATTTGTTAGCAGCCGCTTGTCCGCCCGTCACGGAACAATCAGAACCACATTTCCAAACAATCATATCCTTGGCCGATTGTGCGTCATTTCTTTCAATGATTTGCTCTATTCTAGTCGTCACGGCATCCACCGCTTCTTTAGGCGTGTCAAAACAAGTATGACCCCCACTGCCCATACGCTCACGTTTGGCTCGAAATCCCCAATAATTATAACAATCCTCACCTTTTAGCACCGGCTTTCTTTCTCCCCAAGCACTTTCTTTTTTAGCGATTCCAATAATATAGGCGGCCGTCTTGCGATCTTTTTGCGAGATAAAAGGAATCATCTCTTCAATTGGATGACCTTTTACCAGTGCAGTCAAATCCTTTTGCAAAATTTCTTTTTTAGTTTCTCTGACTGGTCCTTGTTGCGCATAACTTATTTTCGGTAACAAATTTTCGCGATAATATTGTTTAACCAAAACTACATAGCCCACAAAAATAATTAGACCCATCAAGACAACAATTCTCATTTGAACCCAATCAAGTTTCCCCGGCATGAGACTTTTATTGAAGTCTTCCATCAACTGATTAGCTTTTCCAGAAAAATCGCTAAAATAAGCGCTTATTTGCAGTTTCGCTTGTTTGGCCAACTTATTCAGTTTTGTTTGTATTTTGTTCATTTTTTCTTTTAATTTTGCGGAAAAGTGGCTAGAAAAAAGCAAAAAACGGGTTCACCCGCTTTCTAATCTCCTAGACTTAATATCCCATTATTATTTTATTGTACACCATTTTTCAACAAAAAGCAAGCATAAAATTTGTAACTTAAAAATATTTGTAAAAAATAAATGCCCCAGCTATGGAGCATTTATACAATCTAAAATTTAATTAAGCCTAATTTCTATAATATCTAAATTCTCTACGGTGCAACTTCACGATATGAATCACCGCTTTTCAAGGCCACACATTGCTCGCTTGATGCTCCGGAACATGTTCCTAAACACGTCCATGACCACGGTCCATCACCGGTTACGTCAGTTGAACTACCCACACTACACAAATTATCTGTTGGTTCACTATCAAACTGGTTTCCGTTAGCGGAACCACATTGACCATCACTGCTCTGAAGTGGTGAACAACTTTGACTTGTATACGTTCCACTCAATGTGCCATTGCTACAAGCTCTATTTTCAGATGAGCATCCACTGCAAGTTGACTGCCCGTAGGCAGTCACAGAAGCTCCGTGGATAATTGTGCCACCCCATGGAAGATTACAAGGCTGACAAGGAGTTATTGAACAACTTTGATTTGTATACGATCCGCTCAATATGCCACTATTGCAAACTCTATTCTCAGATGTACAAGTTAAACCACAAGCAACTGATGCTGCTTGATAGGCAGACACAGAAGCTCCGCTGGCAACCGTGCCACCCCACGGCAAAACGCAAGGCGAACAATTTTTTATCCCCCACGAATTTCCGCATCCGTTATTACATTGTTGACCAACGCAAGTATCTGCAGCACAATTGTTTGGATTACAATTCACATAATACCCCATTGACACATCCTTTCGTAACGAACTACCCCAATTCCAACTTTCAAATTTGAATCCCACAGTTTGGTTTCCGGAAGAATTTCTGCTACCAAAATTTCTCCATCCCCATCCACCATACCACCTGTCTCCACTACCACCGCCAAGAGATGCCAA
Organism: Candidatus Moranbacteria bacterium GW2011_GWA2_39_41; assembly: GCA_000995125.1. Lineage (GTDB taxonomy): Bacteria > Patescibacteriota > Minisyncoccia > Moranbacterales > UBA2206 > UBA2282. The sequence continues at coordinate 8,581 of LBXA01000015.1, forward strand.
TGTTTCTCTGCCTCCACCATTAGAATCCCATTCCCTATACAGATTAGCTGGAAAACCTTGTCCATTACTACATTCGGTATAATTTATTATTCCACTGGCTGTCATATCATCGCCCACATTGAAATTGCGACTATTTAAATTTACAGTAAACTGAGCTTCTACGACACTCCCTCTATTATTGCCATTATCATCACCCCATTGCCAATATGTCCATGTATCTGCTTTGACAATATTTGGTGCAAGAAATAATATTCCAAACAATAAAAATAAGCCAACAGTATTCTTATTTTTAATTTTGAAAATAAGAATTAAGATCAAGGAAAGCACTGCCATAAACAATACTATTCTAAGCGCTATTTTTTCAAAATTAAAATTTTCTTTTTTGTTTTCTTGTTTTGGTTTTTCAATATTCTTTTCATTAAATAGAATAGATGTTTTTTGCGTCAAAATACCAGTTTCATTGGCGATTGTAGAATTAATTTTAATTAAAGGACAATCTTTTTGTATTTTCACGGAAAATTCCACCGGCTTACTCCGTTCAAAAGGATCAGAAGAAATTCCTTTCTTAAATTTGTCGGAGCATAAATTGCCAGCCTCATCTGAAAGATATATTTCAATTGTCGCCTCACCTATTCCGGTTCCTCCTTTTCTGGATCCATAAAAAGAATCAGCCGATCCTGACCAATTGAATGTTCCATTAGCAATTTCACCAGCAACATAAGAATTCTTTTCCAAAACTACATTTTGAACAGTAGCACTCGCTCCTCGTAAAACATAGTGAAAAATGACTTCATTAGAAATCTTCTTGCCGAACTCATCCTTAAATACCATTACCGCATCATATGCCTGTGGCTGTTTAGCTTTGGGAATTGAAAAATATATTTCTCTTGACTCACCGGCCGTAAAAGACATTTTTGGATTGTTCCTTGATTCAGCTTCCACCACATCGCCAACTGTCGTACGATAATGATTGGTAAAATCAGCAGTAAAATTAATATCTTTTTGAAAATTATTTTTCACTTGGCAATACCCGATAATATTTTCATCATTATTAACATCCACACCCGCTAGGAGTTCGTACTTTTTATCTCCATTTTCACCTTCAACCTTTATATAGCAAGAATTTCGATCAATCGATAAATATCCCGCTGATCCATTCAAAACTACCTTACCAGCTCGACCCAACCCTAAAATTAAACTGTCACCACTCTTAAGATAAATAGCTATCATATACTCCCCGAAAAGATACTCAGGAGCATCATAGACTATTTCTTTTTTGATAGTTTCTCCTTGCCCGACAGCAATAACTTCCTGATAATTTTTCAGTCCTTGTTCATCTATAACTTGCCCATCCTTGTCCAATTTCAACAAGGAGACAGCATATCTTATATCGGACTGTATTCCATCCCTATTATTAATATCAAATGCTAATTTAATTTTGTTTCCATCTTGAGAAACAACTTTAGCGTCATATAGATTAGTAGTGGCGATTAAATACACTTCTGATCTTGGCTCAGTTTGAGCACGCGTTAATATCGGAAAAACCAATACCCCTATTGCAATTAACCAAATCAATCTAAATTTTTTATTTTCCATTTTTTATTTTATTAAGTTTTTTACTAACCTTATTATAGCACAGTTTTTATGACATTGCGTATTTTTATCTGTGCGACTGAATTTCCAGTTGCGACAACGCGCGGGCATAAATTGCTACTTCGTCGATGTAGCCATTAAAAAATTCCTCTGTTGCTGATCCTGCACCAATATACGCCAGATTTCCAGTGCTTGCAGCGACTGCGATTTCGCAGCTAGGGTCAAACGTATCGAGCTTACCATTTATATAAATCTCCGGACTCACAGTAGCAGCTCCACTTTTTGATTTTATGACCCCAACGATATAATACCATTGATCATCCGATAACTCCGTTTCTCCCGTGCAACTATCAATTCCATTGCTTACCACTATTTTGTTATTATCAACTTTTAGCGAATAGCCTGATGTTTTTGAAAAAATTGTTTGTACTCCGGCAAAATCTGAACTTTTAATAAATGCTCCCATTGTTACTGCTTTTCCTTCAGCAATAGCCAATGAATCACTGTCACTTACAAAGATATAATCATCGGTTCCGTCAAAACTTCCGGCATGACTCCCAATCTTATAATTTCCTGTTCCACCTGTTGTTTGTGCGCCACCATTTGCAGTGCCATCATTCTCATTTGTCGTTGCATCTTTTACATTACCCGATGATGCTGTCCAATTGTTTTCATCCATCTTCCAATACGCCACCGGCGAACCGTCAGCGACAATTGCCTGATGATTTCTCACTGGAGCATTAATAGCACGGGTTGTTCCAGAATATGTACCGACAACCTTTATTTTTGACACACTGGAAACTAATGCGTCACAATCATTGATTAAGCCTACTGGAGCACTATTGTTATAAAAATATAATTCATATGCACCATTATTATTGCCACTAATCTTGCCACCTGCGCACTGATCAGCACCTGTTACAATAGTAATAGCACTAAGCGTACTTGAACTTGTAGCTTTTTTTATTTGCACTGCAACCAAATCAGCAACGCTGTTCACCACCTGAAAAGCTTGTGTTGATTTGTTACTTGAAAGAGAACTTTTTCTTTCACTTACCGTTGCCATACCAATCGACAACGCTGAGGTTAATATTAACGAAAGTACAATGAGAGAAAAGACAAGAACAGAAGCTTTGTATTTAGTTGTTTTGCTTATAGCCATACTCCTGTATTTAATTTTAAATTATCTACAATCCTGACACCGTATAATCCAAGAGCGACACCGACGTCTGTAAATTAGTCTTGTCATTGCCACTGCCTACCTCTATTGAAATCGTGACCTTGCCAACTACGGCGGGAGTGCTGCCAGTTGCCGCAGATGAAGGAATAAATGAAAATTTCAAACTATTGATATTTTCAGCGACTGGGTCATTATTTACATCAAAACTACAATCATCTAAAGAGACTGCTCCAGATGTCCCGTATTTTAATATCTTATTTGTATTATCAAATTCATACTCTATACATTTACCTTGTGAATAATCATATGATTTTAAATCATTATTAGAAGAAAAATTGCTAACACTGCTCGTTCGAATCGTCTTCGCCATCAAATTCATCGCAAATTGCGCTTGCTCCAAATCTTTTTGCACATTTTTGGCATTGCGATAACCAAACATTGAACTACTGAATGTTCCTGCCACGCCAACCATAATCACCGCAAAGACAAAAGTCGCCATGAGAACTTCCACTAGAGAAAAGCCTTTGTGATTTTTATTTTTCATAAATTTATCTCGCAACTAAAATTGATTGGACTGAAGTACATTTATCCGCGACGGTGCAACTTGTGGGAAAACTTCCGCCCCAAACAACTGTACTTGTAACAGTAACTTTTGTTGAAGCTGCCGATGCGGATTGATCATAATCGAATTCTATTTTTCTTTGAAATTTTGTTGCGCCACTGCCAGAATGGGTATAAAAGTTATCCACATAATTAAGGACGTAGCTAGAATCACAAGGAATAGATCCTGAACTATTATAACTTACTCTGCAATTGTGACTTTCCGATACTGGAAAGTCAACAAAGGAGTCTTTCCCACCCGCCACATTATTATCCCGCACGTTGCGCACCAATTCCAATCCCTCTTGCGCCAATTCGGTAGCGATGATCGTGTCGCGACTATCCATTGAATGCTTCGTACTGGAAACCATCAGACTTATCACTCCAACAATTCCAATTAACAACACAAAAACCGATAGCATTGATTCCATTAGCGAAAAACCTCTGTTGATCTTTAACTTTTTATATTTAACCTTAAACATTTTAGGTATTGAATTTTATATTTCTTACCAACAATCGTCTTTTTTTTCAACTATTTTTCCGGACTGATATACACAAATATTGTATTTATCATTCCCTTTTTCTACGGCTATAGTCTTTGCCTCAGAAGCATTCCCCCACGGCACGGAAAAAGAAAAAGATGAGTTAGTGTTAAAAGAAACTCCGCCGATTAAAGAATAGCTCTCAGTTACGCAACCAATTATTCCATATTCTGATCCTCCATATGTAAAAGTATATTCATTTCCACACCCCGCACTAGCGTTTTTTCCAGTTAATGCGTAATTTTGCGCCTCGCGAACAACCGCCGCCACTTTGCGCGCCTCTGTTTCCACGGCCTTTTTGTTTTTACTATCGTAAAATGACACCAGCGACACTGCAGTCATAATGCCCATAAAAGCAATTACTACCAGAAATTCAACGAGAGTAAAGGCTCTGTTTGTTTTTATTTTTTGTATAAACATTCGATATTTAATTTAAAATCTAGCTAAACAGCGTCGTCGTAATCGGTATTAGCGCATTCTTTCCCATTAACGCGCGAATCCCAGAAGTACAATCATCAGAATTCCCAATCTCCAAAATTCTTTTTCTAATTTTTCTTAGTTTATTTCCATACCCGCATTTTACCATAAAAACCCAAAAAGCAAAAGTTGGCGCAGTAACTCATCCAAAATCTAATGATTGCCCTAGTCGATTTATCATTTAAAATCTAATCTTGGAGATAGCTAAACAATTAAGGCTATCTCCATGA
>LBXA01000016.1 GCA_000995125.1 Candidatus Moranbacteria bacterium GW2011_GWA2_39_41
TTTTTAATATTTGATAGATTAATTGTTAGAATCCTAGGTTTTTTATTTGAAAAATCGAAAGGGCTCATCATTAGATTTTTAAATGAGGTATCACGGCCTTATAACTTGTTATAATGAATCTATGCAAGTATTTAAATATCCAAGCAAGACCAATCAATCAATCCTCGCTCTTGGACCAGAATCTAATGGCAATTTTTCGGTTTTTAACAACAATACAATTCACTTTTCTGAAGATTTTGGAGACTTATTGCTAGATGCGAATTATTGCAAATTTAAAAACGAATTAAGCAAATTTATAAAAGAAAACGCAATAAAACCAGACATTATTCTAACCGATTTACATCCACTGTATAAAACCACCGTCCTAGGCAAAAATTTGGCCAAAAGATATAAAGCCGAACATATTCAAATCCAACACCACCTAGCCCACATCTTTTCCGCAGTGGGTGAAAAAATCACACAAGATACCAAATACAAAATACCACATACTTTCATAGGCATCGCTTTGGACGGCACCGGCTATGGCACAGATGGGAAGATTTGGGGCGGAGAAGTTTTCCGCCTACAAACTACAAACTACAAACTACAAACTGATCGAATTGGGCATTTGGAGAATCAGGTGATGATTGGTGGAGATTTGGCCATTCAGGAGCCGGCGCGAATGTTAACTGGCATACTAGACAAAATCTCAAGATACAAGATACAAGATACAAAAAAATCTCAAATCTCAAATCTCAAATCTCAAAAATATTTTATTTATAGTTTTGTAAAAAAATACTATTCAACACAAGAATTCGAAGTCTTATATGCTCAGCTACAACAAAACTTCAATTGCATCGAAACTTCGAGCTGTGGCCGAGTTTTGGATGCGGTCTCTATTTTACTGGGCTTTTGTACAAATAAACGAAACTACAAACATGAACCGATTGAGCTTCTTGAAAAAAATTCAACTAAACCCTACACTAACTTGAAGCCAGTGCTATTAAAAAATTCTAGCAAACTAGTTACTAGTTACGAGTTACTAGTTACGCCACTATTTGAGTATTTAATAAGAAATTTACATAAAGACAAAAAACGCCTAGCCGCCACTGCACAATTATATATTGCTGAAGGATTATATGAAATAATAAAACTACAAACTACAAACTACAAACTACAAACTTTTTTAGCCGGAGGAATTTCTAATAACAAAATCATCTCTAAATATTTTGAATCTAAAAAAAATAAAACCGGCATCCCCTCAGGAACACCGGCTGTGCACATCCCGCGTGGCGACGCCGGACTTTCTTTTGGACAGATTATTTATTTTTTACTAAATCAATAATCTTTTCCTTTATCGTTCGCCCCTTACAATGTTTTAACATACCTAGATATGATTGCAAACTTTGTTTAAATTTTTCTTGTGAGATAACCCTGCATTGATATTGTATATATTTTTCCTTTAATTTCCTGTACATCCGTTTCTTTGTTTTCGTTCGCAGAACTTTGTAATGTGGCAAAATAACATAACCCAGAAAATCAACACCTCGATGAAATTTTCTAATGGAAACTTTTTTTGGATGAAGCTGAAGATTTAATTCCGTTTCCAAAAAAACCTTAATTTCCTTCAAAACACACAAGAGATATTCCTTGTCTGGATGAGTTATAATAAAATCATCTGCATAACGAAAATAACTTTTAATGCAAAGCTTCCTTTTTATGAACCAATCCAACTCATTGAGGTATATATTGGCAAAAATTTGCGAAGTGACATTGCCAAGTGGCAAGCCACTTTTTCCAAAAAATTTTTCTTGTAACTCTCTCTCTCTCTCTCTGCGGAAAGTTATCCACAGAAGTGCCAAAACTGTTGATAATTTCCACTATTAGCCACAGGAAATATTTGTTTGAAATTTTACACGCTATCAGTTGCAAAAGTTTTTTGTGGGATATGTTTTGAAAGAATTTTCGAATATCGCATTTCAAAACATAAACCGTCTTGGTATTATTCCTGCTTTCCTTGCGAAGATACTCATCAAGCTTTCCAATAGCCAAGTAACTGCCTTTGCCGATTCTTGAAGAATAGGAATGAAAAATGAATCCCGCATCAAAAATGCTATATAGCTTTTTAAAAATCAAATGGTGAACCAATCTGTCTTTTACTGTCGCCTTGCTAATCTTCCTAGGTTTCGGATCATTAATATTAAAAGTTTTATAAGCAGCATGTTTATATATTTTATTTTTTAATTCTTCGTGCAGAGAAAAGATGTTGTCCTCCAAGAATCTTTCAAAAATCTGGACATCTCGTTTGTTTTGTTTGTTTTTCTTGAATTCTTTCCAAGCTAAAAAAATATTCTCAAGACTAATTAACTTATCATACATATTATTATGAATAACATTAACAATGAAATACCCGTAATTAAAAAGGTTTATGAATTTTATAAGCTGTTTTACAAATATTCAACCCTATTCCCTAAAAAAGACAAGTACACACTGGGAAGCAAATGTGAAACATATATCTTATCAGTTCTAGAACTTTTGATTGCCGCTGGAAGCGCACCCAAAAATGAAAAGATTGCTTTCATTCGCAAGGCCAACATAAAATTCGATACGCTAAAAATTCTTATCCGCCTAGCCCATGAAATAAATATGTTGGACAGTAAAAAATATCTGGAGCTACAAAAACAAATTCAAGAAATCGGGCGGATGATTGGTGGCTGGCAAAAATCTTTCAACTAAAGATTAGAGTCCCGAACAATTCGGGACTCTTGTTTTTAGGCGCAACCTGAAAAGGACGAGGCCACCGGAGCCGTTGCCGTACGCGTCAAAAAGATCGTCGGTGAGGCCGAAGTAGAACTCGAAGTCATACGCGTTGAAGCGGAGCGAATAACCGGCGGACTGCCATGAAATTTATTTCTTTCCGTCCATTTCACCGAAAATGAAAAAATCATTTCCTGAATTTTATTCCGCCCCTGCTGAGCGTTAGAAAGAAACAAGTAGTGCCTATCATCTTCGCATACGCTCTTGCAATCTGAAAAAAATTATTAAAGTCACAACTGCAAGATTCTGTTGCTCTATGAAGAATCATAGAATTTCGGCGATAACAATCCGTAAACTATTATACATTAACCTACTTTCAAAATTAGTTTAGCAAATTTTGAGAAAAAATAAAAGGGGATGTGAATAACATTCACATCCCCCATTTTCCCAAAGACCAAAAAGCAAAAATCCAGTCCAAGAGAAAAAACTCCAAGGTACAAATTACGCACTACCTGAAAAGGACGAGGCCACCGGAGCCGCGGCCGCACGCGCCAAAAAGAACGTCGGGGAGGCCGAAGAAGAACTCGAAGCCACACGCGAAGAAGCGGAGCGAATAACCGGCGGACCGCCACGAAAGGGCACTGCAAGTATAGACTGGTGTCTTGAAATCACGCGACATCTCGCCAGCATATGCAACCGCCGCGACTGCCGTGTCCACTCCGCCAGCCAACGCAAATCCATACTGCATCAGAATTTTCATCGCTTCGCGTTGAGCGTTGATGGAAAATCCTTGGAACGGATTCGGTGAGTACCACGCTGCGAATGACTTTTCAGCCATCATCGCAACCAATTCATCATGGCCTGTACCAGGGATGATAGAAACATTCCCTACCAAATCAGCTTTCCGATAATTGACAAAATTGCGGTCTGGATAAGCCTTTTTATATACCTGCTCTACCGCTGGCACAAAAAGTTCATTCAGAGAAGCGCCCATATCCTTTTGTGCATCATGTCGTGGCAAAAGAATTGGACGAGCGCGTTTGAAAAAATTTCCAACTAGCTCGTCGCCAGTATATTTTTTCTTAAGCACCTCCGCTTCAGCTACGAATCGCCTCTGATCAATAAACTCCATCTCCTTCGGAAAACATCCAGTTATAATTTGATGAAGCTTTCCATAGCCAAGTTCAGGAAGCTCGACATTAAAGCCTCGATTTTCATCGCACGCTTTGCTCGTAATGCCGAGATGCGCTGGGATACAACGGCCAGTATGATCAAAAAGCTTACGAATCACGTCTTCAAGAGTCATCCGTTTTTCACCCCTCAACCACGCCTCCAGATTCTCCCTACCTCCAAAACCATCAACTATTGCCAATTGTTTTGGAGCATCCAAACCTCTCAATTTTTCAAGAACTTCTGGCAATGTACTCATAGCACAATCTCCTTTCGGGCTCATTTTGCCCGATTAAATTACCACTCGCCCCGTGGTCAGAGGATCTTCCCGTGAATGGAAAGAATATATAATTATATACCTAAATCTAATTTTTGTCAACAGATTCTCGGAATTAACTTCCCTCTCGGCACATCGATTTTTTTGATGCCACCCAGAGAGGTTTGCAGATGCACGCCTTTTCCTGGCTCAACTGAGCCAATTACCTTGGCCTGAGCATTGAATTTTTGCAGAATTTGTAAGGTTTTTTTGGCATATTTTGGTGAAACTGTAGCTACAAAACGCCCTTCGGATGGGAAAGATAATTTATCGATACCTAGGAGCTCAGACAATGCCACGGTTTCTTTGGCAAAGGGCAAAGTGTTTTCATCCAGCATGATTTTAACTTTGGATTTTTCGGCGATTTCATTGAGCACCGCCGCCATCCCTCCGCGAGTCGGATCTTTGCAAGCCGTCAGATATTTGGCCACACTTTGAATTTCACGAGTCAATGTTTGGCAGTCACTTTTGATTTTGGTTTGATAATTGAAACGCTTGGCCAACAGTGCCACCGCATGTTCACCCAAGTTGCCGGAAGCAATGACCACGTCCCCAGCTTTCGCCCCACCGTTTCCAATTATTTTTTTCGCCAAACCAACACCAGAAGTGGTGATTTCAATTTTGTCGATCTTGCCACGCTCGGTGACTTTGGTGTCGCCAGTCACAATCGGCACACCCGACTCAGCGGAAACTTTGCCGATTGAAGTTAGAATTTTTTGCAAATCTTCTTCCGGAAAACCTTCTTCAATCACCAAGCTCAAGCCAATCCCAATTGGCCTTGCTCCCATCACTGACAAATCATTGATTGTTCCGCACATCGCAATCTTACCAATGTCACCACCCGGGAAAAAAATTGGGTCCACGATGAAAGCATCAGTGGTGAAAACCAATTGCTCTTGGCCAATGGCATATGACGCGCCATCATCCTGCATGTTTTTCCACTTGCGACTCACCGCAAAATTCTTTCGGATTTGTGAAATTAAATTATTGGATTTTTCGCCTCCCGCCCCAGATTCCAATTCAATTGTTTTTTTGTTTTGCATAAAATTATTTTCTGTTATATCTAAATTCTACATTGCAAGATCCTTCCACCGAAACCATGCAAGCGCCTTGTGGATTGTCGGGTGTGCAGACCTTGCCAAACAATGGACATTCTTGGGATTCAATGAGTCCCTGCAACACCAACCCGCATTTGCACGCGCTCGGTTTAGGCTTGATCTCTTTTTTGATTTTAGCTATCAGTTCAGCATACACAAATTCCGCGTCGCATTTTTTGTATTTTTTGCGAATTTTCAAACCAGATTTTTTGATTTCTCCCAAACCGCGCCAATGCGCGTCAGAAATTTCGAAAACTTCCGCAATTAGTTTGCGTGCCTTGGGATTACCATCTTTTTTAACCAAATCAGTATATACATTTTGCACAATTGCTTTGTTTTCCAAAATTTGCGTCAACAACATTTCAATCGCTGAAAGCATTCCTTCACCATCAAAGCCAGTCACCACCTGTGGAATTTTGAATTGTTCATAGACTTTTGTGCCAATAATCGAACTAACATGCCCAGGATTGATAAAGCCATCTACTTTGATTTGTTTGTTAGCCAAGAGCGCGCTCATCGCCGGTGGAAAAATTTTGTGTGCCGAATATACAATCAAGCCTTGCTGAATTGCCCAAGCGGTCATGCCAGTAGTCGTTTCAAAGCCCAAACCAAAAAAAACTAAACCTGTCTTTTCTTGGCTCATTTTTATTGCTTCAGTAATATCATAAACAACATTCACATCCGCGCCATTTCGCCTAGCTTCTTCCAAACTCATCAAATTCCCCGGCACTTGCATTGTGTCGCCATAGACCGCCACTGGAATGCCCGCCAAAGCCAGTCCCACCATCACATCAACATCCGTCTGATCAGTCACACACACTGGACAGCCTGGACCAGAAACCAATTTCACGTTTTTAGGCATCAAGCTATTGATCCCATGCTGTGCAATCGACTGCGAATGCGTCCCACACAATTCCATCAACCGCAAAGGCCGACCAATCTCCTTGGCCTTCTCCTGAATGCTTTGCAAAAGTTTTTGTTTGTCTAATTTCATAATAAAGTTACTTCTTATCCAAATAACCTTGAATTTCTGAAGCCAAATCTGGTACCATCTTTTCAATCGCAAAGCCGGCATGCACCATAACAAAATCGCCGATTTTCACATCGACCATGGCGATGTTCACTTCTTTGCGGATGCCATTGAAATTAATTTCAGCTGTTTCGCCTTTGATTTTTAAAATTTTCCCTGGGATAGCTAAACACATGCCATTTTTGTCTGCGAGGTACGAGCGGATACAAAAATGAGCATCCCGCACTAATTCGCAAATATTACTTTTATTAACTCTACACATAGCCGAAGGCGAATTCACACACACATCTCAACATGACCTACAAGTTTTGTTGGAATTAGTGCTGGGATAGCCTCTGGTCATCACACTCTAAATCTTTCTTGATTGTCCTCCACCATTGATGCATCCTTCTTCGCACACCATCGCTTCAATGATTTTGGTTTCTATTCGTCCTTTTTCCAAATCACGCAAAATGTTTTTTATTTGTGGCACGCCATCGGCCACCACATATTTAACTTTCAATTTCTTGGCCAACATCTCAGCCATTCCGCCAGTTCTTGTGACGCTTTTTATTTTTTCATCTTTCACGGCCAATCCGGAACTAAAATCACTCTCTTTGATGTCTTGCAGTTTCAAATTTTTCTGCCGAATCATGCGCCCCAATTCTCTGACAGTGATAACATAATCTAAATTTTGACCTTTCTCTTTTTTCTTAGCTATGCAAGATGACAGTGAAACCACCACCAAGTCTTCGGGATTGATTTTTTCTTTCTTGGCAAATTCAGTTTTCAAAAATTCGGCCATCAATTCATCCGGATGCGCCACAGCCAAAATGTTCTTGGCAAACTGAGGATGATATTTTTTTATAAATAAATTAAATGATGAGCAATGACTGAGCATCAAATTGTTTTTTGCACTTGTCTTCACTACTTGGGTCATTTTTTCCAAAGACAACTCCATACCAAATCCCAAGTCAAAAACTTTTTCAAAACCAAGTTCTTTCAAGACACTGATCAATTTTCCACGTGAATCCCTGCCTGCCGGCAGGCAGGATATCTCAGGATGTTCAAAAGCTACGCTTTCCAGCACCGCTGGGTCAACCAAGGCCACAGCCATTTTTTTCAAATCATTCAGATCAGTCATGATTTTGGACAAATCATTTTTGTCCGTGATGGCGCCGGTCGGACAATTTTTCACACACTGACCGCAAAAGATGCAATCTAGTGGTTTTTCAAAGGCTGTGCCCACCACCGTATCTCCAGCACGATTGTTGAATGACAATTCTTTGGTTGGACACACATTGATGCAACGCCGACATTCCACGCACAATTCTGTAGTGCGTGTTAGACACGCATTGCCTTCATCCACCACCACCCGCGAGCGATTGTCTTTTAGCAAATCCAAATTTTCCCTGTCTGTCATTTCTTCTTTGCGTGGCACAAAATGAAAATTTTCAATCTTCTGCTCGATCGCCAAATTCTGCAATTCACAGCGTTGATTTTTTTTGCAACTTGAGCATTTGCCAGCATGATCTGCCCACAACAATTCCAAATTGATTTTGCGCGCCTTGGCCACATTCTCACTTTCCGTCACAATTTTCATACCTTCGCAGACTTTCGTATTACACGAGGTTATCAATCGCCCATTGTTTTCCACTACACAAATCCGACACACGCCTTCGTGCGAATTTTTAGTCCCGCACAAGGTCGGCACTTTTATGCCGTTCTTCATACATGCCACAAAGATTGTTTCTCCATCTTTAGCTTCGTATTCTTTTGTATTGATTTTAATCTTCATAATGAATTTGTTTGAATAATTTTAATTTTCGAAGAAGTTCTGCTTGAGGAGCCTAATTTTATCTGAAATTTTACTATGGGCGTGTTGATTGAGGTAAAATTTCAGCTATAAAATTTGTGTTTCGAGTTAAGTTCTGAAAAAATTAAAATTATTTAGACAACCTATAAATCTCTTTTTGAAAATTGCTGAGGGCGTCCCCAAAAGCGGTGGCGGCAAATTTGCCCAATGGACAAAAGGTCGTGTTATTGAGCGTCCACAAAATATCTTTGATGGCAGCCACATCCCGCTCGGAAATTTCACCATCCTGCAAACGCTTGGCAATTTCCCAGAGGCGATATGTACCCTCTCGGCACGGTACGCATTTGCCACACGATTCTCGGCGAAAAAAACTCATCCAGGACAACAACAATTCATGAATATCCGCCGTTTTGTCCACCACCAAAATTGCACCGGATCCCAAAGGAATTTTGGCTTCCCGATCATATTCCAATTTCCTAACCAAATCATTTTCCAAAACCAGTCTCCCAGATGAGCCACCGACTTGGGCAAACCAAAAGTTTTTGCCATTTTGCATGCCACCAGCATACTTTTCAATCAAATCAGCAAGTTTCGTGCCCAAAGGCGCTTCAAAAACACCTGGATTTTTCACGCAGCCATTCACAATGAAAAGTTTGGTGCCAGCGGATTTTTTCGAACCAATAGTAGCGAATTTTTTTCCACCATTGGAAATTATCCAAGGAATATTAGCCACGGTCTCAGCATTGTTCACCGCCGTTGGTTTGCCAAAAAGTCCACATTGCGTTGGAAAAGGTGGACGAGCTTTTGGCTCACCACGATTACCTTCGATGGAATTGATGAGAGCTGTTTCTTCACCACAAATATACGCTCCCGCGCCGGCAAAAATTTCCACTTCCAAATTATATTTCGAACCTAAGATTTGTTCACCGATGAAATTTTTCGCTCGCGCTTGCTCCACCGCCCGCTGTAAAATTTCAATTTGTTTTTGATAATTGCCATTGACATAGATGAACGCTTTGCGCGCACCAACAATTAAAGATTCGATAATGATGCCTTCCAAAAGCATATGCGGATCCGAATCCACAATTGAGCGATCTTTGTATGCCCCTGGCTCTGATTCATCTAAGTTGCAAATAAAATATTTTTCTTTGCCTTTCTCTTTCTGCACCGATTCCAATTTAATCCCCGTTGGAAAACCAGCGCCACCACGTCCACACAAACCCGAAAGTTTTATTTCTTCCAAAGCCAAAGCTGGCGTCATTTTGTGAATGAATTTTTCCAAAGCCCGATAGCCACCTGCTTCAATCGCATCGTCAATCTCATTTGGATCTATCTGGCTCCAATTTTTGGTTATTATTTTTGTTTCTTTTACCATATATCTATTATATCCCGACAATCACTTTTTGCATACCACCCCCGAAGCTCATTTAAGCCATATTTTGACATTGCAAAAAATTACCCTTGCCAGAATTTGAAAACGGGATTATAATATAGCCGAAAGCCTTCAGAATAGAGAGGCGAAAAATTGAGACCCACCTGAATTTCAGGGAAAAAATTATTTTTTCCGTTAAATTTTTCAAGGGACTCACACGTCTATCTCTTGCATTGAGGGCCTTCAATCAAAAAACCGAGGTTTGACCTCGGTTTTTTTATTATAAAATATGATAAAAAAAATTACATATAATTATGCAAAAATTCTCGTGCACTGCTAGGCGTGACTTGGGTGAAGATTTTTTTGTTGATAATCATAATTGGTCCGCGACCACATTGGCCTAGGCAGCTGATGATTTCCAATTTAACATTTGGGTTGAAATCATCCCCTGCTTTGATGTGCAACTGATTTTCGATTTCGCTAATGATTTTATAGGCGCTTTTCACTGCACAATTAGCCCCCGAACAAACTTGAATCATCAAAGGTGGCTGTCGTTTGGTGTTTATCAAGTCATAAAAACTGGCCGTTTCATAAACTTTGCTCAGTGGCAATGAAAAATAGTCCGCCACTTTTTGTGCTTCCTCTTCTCCAACATAACCAAACTCGGCATTGATTTTTTTCAACACCGGCAAAAGATTTTTCAATTCGGCGTCAAATTCCAACAGAATTTTTTCAACAGTCATATTCTAGTTACTAGTTACAAATTACTAGTTACCCAATTTAAGCTTTGCCCACGCAACCAAAAAGCTCCATTTTTCTTTTCACACTTTCCTTGACCGCCTCCCGCGCTTCGCCCAGGATACTACGCAAATCAAGGCCAGGATCCTTATCACCCTTGAAAATTGTACTCAAAGTGTTCACGAAAGCCAAACGAGTATTGGTGTCCACGTTGAAACAATTCACGCCCAATTCAATCGCCTTGGTCGCCTTGCCATCTTCCCAATCAGAAGCGCCATGCAAAACAATGGGAATCTCAATCAGACTGCGAATTTTTTCCAATCTTGCCCAATCTGGAACTTCTCGCTCAGTGAAAAATCCATGCGCATTGCCAATAGCCACGGCCAAAGTGTCGATGCCGGTTTTTTCTATGAAATCTTTGGCTTGTTCAGGATCTGTCATATAGGCATCCCAATCCACCACCGCCAGCTTGTGCTCGCTTAGATATGGCACGCTACCCAATTCACCTTGTACGGTTATATTACCACCATTTTTATGGCAAAAATCTACAACTTTTTTCGTCATTGAAACATTATCCGCATATTCCTTGCGAGAGCCATCATACATCACCGAATCCCAGCCAATTTCAACGGCGCGTTCCACAATTTCAAAACTTGCACCATGATCCAGATGAATTCCCACTGGAATTTCTGGCGCATAGAACTCAACATCATTTTTGATGATATTGAAAATCATCCGTCCACCGGCATATTCCATGGTTTTCTCAGTCACCTGAATGATGACTGGTGATTTGGTTTCCTTGGCCGCTTCCACAATCGCCCGAGTCGTTTCCAAATTTGTGGTATTGAAAGCTCCCACCGCATAACCGCCTGCTTTAGCTTTTTCTAAAATTTCTTTGACGCTGACTATCATAAATTTTCAATTATCAATTCACAATTTTCAATCAATAATCAATTTTTAAATTTTCAAATTTTATCATTGAAAATTCATTGTAAATTGAAAATTAGTAAATTGTAAATTCTAACTATTATTTATTATTTCTGCGATTTTTATAAAATCTCCTGGAGTCAAACTCTCTCGACCAATCAATGCTCCATCCATTTCTAAATCAATACAAACTTGCTGGACGGTTTTAGCACTCACACTGCCACCATACAAAATTGCTACTTCTTCAGCATATTTCTTGCCAAAAAGTTCATGCAAAATCTTGCGAATGAGGAGTTTGGCACCCATCACCTCGTTGGCAGATGGCAAAGCATCAGTGCCAACTGACCAAACTGGCTCATAGGCAATGATAATTTGTCCGGCCTTGGCACGACTCACGCCAACCAGCGCTTCTTTGACTTGGCGCGTGATGACTTCCAAGGTATAGTCCTCATCCTTTTCAGCTTTGGTTTCACCAACACACAAAATCGGATGCAAATCGTTTTCCAACGCTGAGATGATTTTGTGATTGATAAATTCTCCACTTTCGCCAAAATATTTTCGTCTTTCACTGTGACCAATAATTACGTATTCACAACCAAAATTTTTGAGCATCACTGGAGAAATCTCGCCTGTGAAAGAACCATTGTTTTCAAAAAAAATGTCTTGCGCTCCACGCTTCACTTTCTTGTTTTTCCATTTCTTGAAACCCTCCAAATGCACAAACGGCGGACACAAAATAATTTCCGTGCCAGTGAATTTCTTGCCAGTAGTCACCCGATCCATGCCTTTCAGATAGACTTCGCGTTCAGACATTGACAGGATGTTCATCTTCAAATTTCCAATAACGAATTTTTTCATATGTTTAGTCATAAATAACCTCCTTGATACGGTCCTTGTATTTCGCATAGAGGAACGCGGCACTAAGCGCGATCACACCAACGGCGATCGTCGAGAATATTCGGTAGAGCGGTCCCTGTTCCCATACATAAATGAATACCCTACATGCAGTGACGAAGAAAAAGATGAGACCGAACAATCGCAACACGCGCATGCGACGCATAAATCCGATCTTGACCGCACTGATCTTGCCAAAGAAAAGACGGGCGTTTTTACGGGCGCTTATGCGATCAATCCCGTGAATGATAAGAAAATCCCGGTTTGGATCGCGGATTATGTGCTCATGGGGTATGGGACCGGTGCCATCATGGCTGTGCCGGGGCA
>LBXA01000017.1 GCA_000995125.1 Candidatus Moranbacteria bacterium GW2011_GWA2_39_41
TCATGGAGATAGCCTTAATTGTTTAGCTATCTCCAAGATTAGATTTTAAATGATAAATCGACTAGGGCAATCATTAGATTTTGGATGAGTTACTGCGTGCTTTTGACAGGCTGGCTATTCTTTGCTATACTTGTTAGTCACGCTGAGAGTCCGTAAAGATAGCCTCAGAATGGCAAATTAACAATTAACAACAATTAATGCGTATCATTAGTATGCTTGTAGCGCTACCGATGCTGTGGACAACACTTGTCCCGCAACATGCCTTGGCAGCAGAATTTGCAAACACTGATGAAACAAAAACAAATCTCGAAATACAAGTTGATAATATCATAGCCAGCGGCATCGTTCTGGGAAATCAAGGCTATTTAGGAAGAGCCCCATATAACTTTCCTGGCTATGAACCAGTCAAAACAGCGCAGGAGCTCAAAAGGGAGAAGGTTTTGGCTAGATATAAAGATAAGCTAGCTAAAGCTGTTTATCCCAAAGGACAATTCACAATCAACGCTTCAGCCTATACGGCAGCAGCAGACGAATGTGGAAAATCTGACGGAATCACGGCTAGTGGCTTGAAAGTCAAAGAAAACCACACTATTGCTTGTCCGCCACAGTTTCCGCTGGGAACTAAGATGAGCATTGAAGGCTATGGAACGTTCGTTTGCGAGGATCGTGGGGGTGCGATCAAAGGGAATCACATTGATATCTATATGCAAACAAAAAAACAAGCTTTCGCTTTTGGTCGAAGAAATTTGACCGCAGAAATTGTACTATAAAAGTAAAAGAGCAAAAAACACCTTGGCTTGCGCTGAGGTGTTTTTGATTGACTGGGCGATTTATTTTTGATAAACTGGAACAGTATCAATGTGAATGGTCCGATGGCCGAGCGGTTAGGCAGAGGTTTGCAAAACCTCGTACAACAGTTCAAATCTGTTTCGGACCTCCAATGGCAAAGTCGAAATAATCATGGTATACTGATAGTATGATATAATGCTATTAAGTGTTCCATTATGAAAACAAAAAGTTGGACTGAAAAAGATTTACAAATAGCAGTGAAAAAGTCCACAAGTGTGAGGCAAGTTTTAGCTAAATTAAGTTTAAAATTAGCTGGTGGAAATTATACTCAAATAAAAAAAATATCTAAAAGAATATAAAATAGACACGGGTCACTTTGCTGGAAGAGGATGGAACAAAGGGATGAAGTTGATTGGGAAGCCCAGAATAAAGTTGGAAGATATTTTAAAAAAAGATAATTATTTTCAAAGTTTTAAACTCAAGAAAAGATTGTTTGCGGCAAATTTAAAACCGAGGCATTGTGAAGAATGCGGCTGGAAAAAGGTTTCTGAAGATGGGAGGACGCCACTGGAATTAGATCATATCAATGGTGATAGTGCGGATAATCGACTAGAAAATTTGCGGGTGTTATGTCCAAATTGCCATAGCTTGAAGCCTACTCATAGAGGCAGGAACATTAAAAAGAAAAAATAGTTTATGGGCGAGTGGTGAAATTGGTATACACTCGACACTTAAAATGTCGCACCGTTTTCGGTATGCGGGTTCGAGTCCCGCCTCGCCCACCAAAGAGACTTATTCTGAATAAGTCTATTAAAAAAGAATCACTCTAAGGATTCTTTTTTGTTTTCTGCAAAACTTTTGGAATTTTTTGGAAGTCTTCATTGAATAATGCGCGTGTTTTTCGGTTCTGGCGGGCGGCGGCAGGATGATGAAGCGGGAATAGATTTATTTTTCCAATTTTTTTGATATCAATTTTTATAACTTGGCCATGTACCTGCGAAATTTTTGCCGCAGGAAGAAAATGATTGAGCGCATATTTTCCAAGGGTGACGATTATTTTTGGATGGATGATTGCAATTTGTTTTTTTAGCCATGGCCAACATATGACTATTTCTTCAGGCAATGGATCGCGATTTTCTGGTGGACGACATTTGCAAATATTAGTAAGATAAATATCTTCGCGTTTGATGTTGATTTCAGCAAGCATTTTGTCTAATATCCTTCCACTGCTGCCAACAAAGGGAACGCCAGTTTCATCCTCTTTTTTGCCTGGTGCCTCGCCGATAAACAGAATCTCTGCTTCGTGATTGCCCGAACCGAAAACTACCTGAGTGCAACTGGAGCGCAAAGCGCAGGCCGAGCAGGCTGACATTTTTTTGTTGAGTTTTTCTAATTGGACTTGTTTGTTCATAACAATTTGTCATTCCCAATCAAGTTGGGAATGACAATGCTTATTTCAAATCGTGGATTCTTTTTAGTTCAAATTTTCCAGTTTCTGTGTTCCAGGTGGCGAAAGTTGGTGGATAGAAATCGCCAGTGGCGTTGCCAGGATTGATCATGGTGCAGCTGCCGACAACTTCAGTCCAAGGTTTGTGCGTGTGGCCAAAGAAAACAAAATCATACTTGCCAGTCTCGGCCAACTCTTTGGCTTCACGCGGAAAATGAATGAAGGCAATTTCTTTGCCAGCTATTTGAATTTCGCCAAAATTTTCATAAACAAAAGCATTTTTGTATTTGATTGAGCCGTCGGCTGATTTGCTAATATGCTTAAATGCTGACATGTTCATCTGCTCTCTGTCCATGTTGCCAAAAACATAAAAAATTTCGCTAGCAAAATTGTCACAAAAAAATTCCAAAGTTTCCTGCGTGGCCAAATCTCCGCAACAAATGATCTTCTCAATATAATTCTGCGCGCAAAAATCTAAAACTTTTTTCAAGTTTGTTTCATTGTTGTGAATGTCGGAGATGATAGCTATGCGCATATTTTTTTTGATTTATTTTGTACGAAAAGATTTTAGCAGTTCTATGTCAGCCACAACCTCATCATGTTCAGTTTCCAAAATCATGTCGATATTTTTTTCTTGTGCAAAGGCGACAATTTTTTTGAAAGCTTGCTCACCGATGAGACCTTGGCCGATGTGGGTGTGGCGATCTTTGCGCGAGGCCAGCTCGGTCAGGGAATCGTTGGCGTGGATGAGTTTGATTTTTTCCAGTCCGATTTCGGAATCAATTTTCTTGAGTGTGTTTTCAAAATCTCGCCAATCATAGCCGGAAGCGAAGGAGTGCTGGGTGTCCATACAGATGCCATTGAGTTTTGGATGATTCACGTTCTTGATAATCTCGGCAATTTGTGAAAAAGTTGAGCCGATTATTTTTCCACTGCCGGCGGCGTTCTCAAGGAGAAGTTCAGCGGAGCCAATGTAGCCATCTAAAGTTTTAATTAGCATTTCGAAAGTTTTTTTAGTTGCATCTTCCTCAGAAAGTTCACCGGCGCTGCCGAGATGGGTCATAACATATCGGGCACCCAAAAGACTGGCGCGTTCTAGTTCGTCGCGCACCACAGAGACTGAGCCATAGCGAATGCGATTGTTGGCGGAAGCGAAATTGATATAGTAGGGAGTGTGGATGTAAGTATTTTGTATGTAGTATTTTGTATTTTGTATTTTGTATTCTGTGAGAAGTTCTGGAGTCAGCGCTGGGGCTTTGCCACCCTGCGGAGAGCGGGTGAAAATCTGAAAACATTCCGCACCCAAATCGGCAGCTCGTTGTGGAGCATTGAAGATTCCTTGAGCTATAGATACGTGACATCCGATGTTCATAATGTTCTAATCGTTCTAAATGTTTAAAATGTTCTAGATGATGATTGCGTTAATTATAACACGAACAGCAAGAACAATTACAACAGTTAGAACATCTAGAACTTTTAAACGATTTCCCAGCCATCCTTAGTCTCTTGGATAGTACCTTTGATTTCAAATCCACTGGCTAGCTTGTGTCCACCACCACCAAATTGGGCGGCGATTTTGGAGACGTCTACGCCTTTGTATTCTTCAGAGCGCAGACTGCCCTTGATGATGCCTTCGCCTCGTTCAGAAAGAATGAGAGCGAACTTGGTGCCTGGCACGGTGTTGAGGATGCCAGAAACTTGAGCAATGTCTTCCGAACCTGCACCACATTCTTCCAAATCTTTTTTGGTTAGCACGGAAATGATCATGCCATTGGCCGGATTGATTTTGGCTTTTTCAAAAGCTTTGCCCCAGAGTTTCAAAGTAGAAATATTTTTATTAGAAAAAGTGGATTCAACTATTTTAGCCAAAGGTGCTCCGCGTTTCATAAGTTGGGAAGCAATTTCCATAACTTTAGGTGTAGTGTTGGAATGTTGAAATGAACCAGTGTCAGACATGATGCCGAGCAAAAGAAAAGTGGCCATCTTGCGATTGATTTCAACTTTATTGAAAATAAAAAAGTCATAGATGAGTTCGCAAACAGAAGAATACTTGGCATCCAAAATGGTGATGTCAGCTTTGACAGTGATGTCTGGATGATGATCAATGATGGCTGTGATTTGGTTGTCAGCAACTAAATTAATGATTTTGTGAAAACCACGTTCCACGCTGTCAGCGCCAATAATCAGATTATATTTTTTCAAGTCAAGATTTTCCGGATTGATGAATTTTTCTTCAGAGAAAGAGCGCAGATATTCTGGAAAGCTGTCATAGCAAGCGATGTCTGCTTTTTTGCCAAGCGTGCGGGCATATTCTTTGAGAGCCAGGACAGAACCAGTGGTGTCGCCATCCGGACGGGAGTGCGCAAAAAGCAAAATCTGGTCAGATTCTTTGATGACGAAATTGAGAGTATTAAATTCTTTGGAAAACTTAGCCATACTTTTTTAATTCACAAAACCATAACAAAATGCGACTCCCGTCGCATCTTTGGGGCCTGGTCATAATCTCATCGCTTATATAAAAACTAGTATATTGCTTGCCTGCTAAAATATTCCTAATTTCGGCTGCAAACCCTTCAAAGATCGTCAGGTTATATTGATAGCCTTCCTCACTTTTCATGGTTTTCGCACGAAATTAGAAAATTTTATCTAGGCATGAGATTATGACCAGACCCCCATTGTATATTTATATTTCTCGCAATAGCCTTCCAATTTCATCGGCCTTGGATTCTGTTCGGTCGGTTATGAATTGAATTTTTGGCAACGGGCGCATATGGAGTTTTTTGTTGAGTGCGCCTTGAATGCGATAGAGTTCTTTCGTGAGAGTCTTTTGTGTATAGTCCATTTCTTTCTCGGGGAAGACACTAACGAATATACGAGTATAGCGAAGATCGGGCGTAGTGTCAACCTTGGCGATGGTGGCAAAAACTCCTTCTTTTAGAGAAAGATCTTTGAGGATAATTTCGTTGACGTGCTGTTTAATCAGCTCGTTGATTTTTTGAATTCTTTCGGACATAATATTGTTCTAACTTTTCTTTGGCAGCAAAGAAAAGTTACAAAAGAAACTGCCGGCGCCGGCTCGTGCTGTCTAAATTTCTAGCTTACTCGCTAAAATTCCAAGAAAATTAGAAAAGCAAGCTAGTATGTAATTTCTTAACGCTCGTGCGCTGAAATTTAGAAACGCACTTCACAAGGCGCGGACCTATTTTTAAAATTATTAAAATTACAACGTTTTCTTTTTAACTTCTTCGGTATAGCAAACAATGGTGTCGTCTTCTTTGATTTTAGTTTCTCCATCAAAGGTGATGCCGCATTCATTGTTTTTGACCACTTCATCTACGTCAACCTTGTTTTGTTGCAGGTTGATCAGTTTGCCTTTGCCGATGATGGCATCGTTACGCATCACTTCAATCAAACAATTTTTGGCAATCTTTCCGGAGACAACTTTGCCACCGACAATCATATCTTTCTTGCCGGTTTTGAATAGAGCAAGGACAGTCATTTTGCCAAAGTCAGTGCGTTCGATGGTTGGAGGAAGCATTTCTGTCAAGCGATTTTTTATGTCTGAAACTAGCTCGTAGATAATTTTGTAGTTTTTGATTTCGACTTTACTAGACTCAGCCATTCTTTTGGCTACGGGAGTGGTTTCAATATTGAAACCAAAGATCACGGCATTAGAACTTTGCGCGAGTCGCACATCAGATTCGGTGGTGTTTCCAACCCCAATCCCAATATAATTTACGGCCACCTCGTCAGAATTTATTTCGCTTAGAATTTGTTGAATAGCTTCAAGTGATCCTTGCACATCTGATTTGAGAATTACATTTAGCTTTTTGATTTTTTCATCACCAATAGCTTTGTAAATTTTTTGTGCGTTGAGTTCGCCTGGGCGACCAATCGGACCGCTAGTGCCAGCGCGCAGTGCTTCAGCTCGTGCTATGGATTTGCCACTCACAACTTGCAGAATGTCATTGGTATTGGAAGTTGTGTTGAGCCCGATTAAGCTGATGGGAGTAGATGGTCCAGCTTCAAGTAGTTTTTTGCCAGCAAAGTCTTCGATTCTTCGCACGCGACCATGAGCAGAGCCAGCGATGATATCTTGACCTTCTTTCAATGTTCCAGTCTTGATGAGAATGGTAGCCACTGGTCCTTTCTGCGGATCGAGGTGTGACTCCAAGACAACTCCCAGTGCATCTCTTTTAGCATCGGATTTGAAATCCTCAACTTCAGCGATAAGTAAGATACTATCCAGAAGATCATCAATTCCAATATTTTGTTTAGCACTAACTTCGCAACACAAAGTTTGCCCACCCCATTCTTCAACCATAATGCCATTCTCACCTAATTCTTGCTTAACTCTTTGAATGTTAGCTTCAGGTTTATCAACCTTGTTGATGGCGACAATCGTTGGAATTTTTTTGGCAAGAAGATATTCAATGACTTCTTTAGTTTGTGGTCGCACGCCATCGTCAGCCGCGACAACCAGGACAGCAATATCAGCAATAGAAACTCCTCGTTCACGCATAGCGCTGAAAGCTTCATGTCCAGGGGTATCAACAAAAGTGATGAGTTTACCCTTTTTCTTAGCTTGGTAGGCGCTGATATGTTGAGTGATTCCACCAGATTCTTTGGCTGCAACGCTGGCTTTGCGGATTGTATCAAGTAGCGTGGTTTTTCCGTGATCAACATGTCCCAAAATAGTTACAATTGGCGGTCTGGATTGCAAATTTTCTCCAGATTCATTTTCTTTCTTGAGCATTTCAATCATTTTTTCCAAAGTCATCGTTTCGTCCGTTGCAACGACATCCTCTTGAACTTCAAAGCCAAGATCCTGCGCAATGATTGAGGCTGTTTCAAAGTCGATTTGTTCATTGATAGTGGCGAGGATACCATTTTTCATGAGCTCAGTAATGACTATTCCAAGGGATAATCCCAAAAGCTCACCGAACTTTTTAACAGTGACAGTGGCGGGCAATTTAACAATTTTTTTGATATCTTCGGACATATTTGATTAAATTCAAAATTCAAAATTTCAAATTACAAATAAATTCTAAATTCTAATTTTCAAAATCCAAAACAGTTTTGAATTTAGAGCATTGTAATTTATTTGGAATTTTAAATTTTGGATTTAAATTTTTTTAATTAATTTATATTTTCTTAGTATCAGTTACTTTGGCTAGCTTAATGGCTTGCTTTTCTTCATCGGTGAGAGGATATTTCTCTGATTCTCCAGCAGCGATAGCCTTAGCGTAAACTCGGGTTCCTTCGCGAGTATATAAGGAGGAGATGGTTAGACCATTATTCTTGCCATTTAGCATAGCGATAGCAAAACTTTGATCGCCACCCACATCTTTGAAGGGATTGTATCTAATTACGGCAACCTTATGCAGTCCTTTGTGAGCCTGTATATTTATTTGATTGGAAATGTTGTAGAGTTCCTGAATATCCTTATCCAAAACCTTAATTGACTTGGAATGGCCGATTATAATGTCTTCAATGCTTTTAACGTCGTTGCCAGCAAAGAACTCAAGGTTCTTTTTTTGAATTTTCCCTAGACCTCTTTGGAGCAAAAAATTCCAAATAAGTATAGCAATAATCACCATAAATAGAATTATGATAATTATCGGCTCATAATTACGCAATAAATTTAGATCGAACTGCATAGAAATAGCTTATTTGTATATTAAAGCTAGCATTTATAGGGCGCATTGTAAAGCCAAATCTCATTTTCGTGAGGCGAGGGTCGTCTATATGAATATTAAAATTTGCTTCGGTGGACCAATGGCGGAAGCGGAAGGATTTGAACCTTCGGAACCATTTCTGATTCAACACTTTTCGAGAGTGCCCCTTTCAACCACTCAGGCACGCTTCCGTTTATTAAATTTACCTTACTTTGCGAATGTTATCAACACTAAGCTTGTTGTCGAAGTGTCAAATTTGTTGTAATATAAAGTTAATGGAAAATACAAATTATAAAAATACAAAATATGTCTTCTGAAATGAATCGAGAACAATCCTTCTCAGTAAAATTTATCAATCCGGAAGCTGTAGTTGAAAAGCTTGATTTGTTGGTGGGAGGTGTGGTGGCTGATTTTGGTTGTGGTAGTGGTTTTTTCTCTTTGCCAATTGCGGAAAAAATTGGAGAGCATGGAGTTGTATATGCATTGGATATTCTTCCGCAAAATCTTGAGACTATTGCAAGCCGAGCTAAAACAGCTGGAATTACTAATATTGTAACCAAGAGAGTTAATTTAGAGAAAGATGGCGGTTCTCGTCTGCCAGACGCTAGTTGTGATTGGGTGATTATGAAGGATATGCTTTTTCAAAATAAAAATAAACTAAGTATATTGTCAGAAGGCAGAAGAGTGTTGAAAGATGGAGGAAAAATATTGCTAATTGAATGGAATTTTGAAGATGCTTCAATTGGGCCAGACAGGAGTCTGCGAATTTCGAAAGAAGCTCTGACTGAGTTGGTTCAACAAGCTGACTTGAGCATCCTGAATGAAATTTCAGTCAGTAATTTTCATTATGGGCTAATATTGGTTAAGTAACCACAGTTGAATATCCCTGCCTACCGGCAGGCAGGTGCCTACGGCAGAATTCAACGGGGTAAAGAATATGAAATTTAAAAGTAGAGTATTATTGCCGATGTTTATTATAACCAGCCTGGTTATTTTTTCTGGTTTTGGTTGTAAACAAACAAATCCTAAAAAGTATATTGTTAATTTAGAAATTTGGGGCTTATTTGACGATCAAGATGCCTTTACTGAAATAATCGATAATTATAAAAAGGCTAATCCGAATATTGGGAAAATTACGTATAAAAAATTGATGCCAGACACATATAAACAAGAAATTACAGACGCCTTAGCGGCAGGGAATGGTCCAGACATCTTCTTGATTCAGAATAATTGGCTGGCACAATTTGCCAATAAGATTTATCCGGCACCGTTGCAATTTCTAACAGAGAAAAAATTTAAAGATAATTTTGTGGATGTAGTCGCCTCAGATTTCTTGAGCGCGGAGGGTGCTTATGGCGTTCCTTTGAGCGTTGATTCATTGGGCTTGTATTATAATAAAGATCTTTTTAACGCTGCGGGCATAACCAGCCCACCTAGGGATTGGAATGAGTTTGCTGATATTTCCAAGAAGCTAACTAAATTTGACGTCAGCAATCAAATAGTTGTGTCTGGCACAGCTATGGGCACTGCATATAATATTAATCGTTCGACCGATATTCTAAACCTGTTGATGTTACAAAGCCAAACAGAAATGGTAGATTCAATTAGTGGGCAAGCAGTATTTGATAAGGTTGTACAAAAAAAATCAGGAAATTCAATTCCTGGTCAAGATGCGCTTAAATTTTACACTCAGTTTGCTGATAGTAGCTCGCCACAATATTCTTGGAATTCAAGAATGCATTATTCAATTGATGCTTTTAGTGAAGGAACACTGGGTATGATGTTGAATTATTCTTGGCAAATAGATGCGATTGCTAAAAAAGCGCCAAAACTTAATTTTGCAGTAGCGCCTGTTCCACAAATACCCGGAAATCCTCCAGTAAACTATGCTAATTATTGGGCATTTGTTGTAGCTAAAAATAAGACACCGGACACGACAGGCATTGCTCCAGCTCAGGCTACACTAGTAACAAATGAAATTCGCGTGGAAGAAGCTTGGAATTTCTTGTTGTATTTGACTACAAAACCAGAGCAAGCTATCGCAGTTGCAACCGGCGTGTCTGGCACAGGTCAAACAGCTGATTCTAATTTTGATCCAGCTATAAATTATTTAGAAAAAACCAATAAGATTGCTGCTCGAAGAGATTTGCTTGATCAACAAAAAATAGATGCAAAGCTTGGGCCATTTGTGAAGGGCAATTTGATTGCGAAAAATTGGTATCAAGCAAATTCAGAGGCGATTGAAGATTTGTTTTCTGAAATGATCAACCAAATCAATAGAGGCCAGGCTTCAGTTGATGTTGCACTCAAAACAGCAGCAGTGAATGTTAGCCAGATGATGGGCAAGTAATTTTTTTAAGTTAAATTTGACATAAGAGCCTAGTTAAATTTTCTAGCTATCTGTTTGACAGGGGTAAAAGAAAATTTAATGAGGCACATAAAAATGAAAATCAAATTAATTACAATTTTATTTTTGTTAATGACTTTATTTTTATCTCCAGTAGTTGCTCTTGCAGCTGATGGAACAACAGGATCTGCTGGTGGCCTGATTCCATGTGGCAATAATGTTAATGGAGTGAAAGATCCGTGTACCTTGTGTCATTTCATCATTGGTTTTCAGAATTTGGTTAATTTTATGTTGAAGCTAGTGGTTACAGTTGCTTTTGTAGGAATTTTTGTTTCTGGCGTATTGTATATTATTTCTTCAGGGGACGATGGGATGATGACAACCGCTAAAAAAGCATTGACGGCTAGTCTAATTGGCTTTGCAATTGTGATGGGCGCGTGGTTGATTGTGAATGTTGTGCTGTGGGTTTTCTCAGCCGACATTGGAATGCAACCCGGAAAAAGTTGGAATGAATTTTCTTGTTAAGCCATAAATTAAATAATATTTTTTAAAATAAAAAAATGAAATTAAAAGTAAAATTTCTAGCGTTGTTTTTTTCAGGATTAATATTTTTTATACTGGGATTTTACAATTCACAGGCGGCTGTCGATTTAATTCCTTCACATACATCAAAACCAGCGACAACAGTATCTGGCATTCCATCGAGTTTTGCCAATCCGCTGGGCAATGTAAACACTGTCAAGGGTGTGTTGAGTAATGTTTTGAATAATTTAAAAGGCATTATTGCAAGTATCGCAATTGTATTCATTGTGGTAGGTGGGTTTATGTACATTCTTTCAGCAGGCGATGAGAAGATGATCACTAAAGCCAAGGCCACAATTGGTTCAGCCTTGATTGGTTTGGCCATCGCCTTGGCGGCACCAACATTTTTGAAAGAAATAGCGACTATTCTATCTACTGGTGATGGCGCAAGTGCCGACGCTGCGGTGGCAGCGGCTCCAACTATCAAAGAAATTGCAACGAGAGTTTTAAATTTGTTATTGTCGATTGTCGGTATTATTGCTATGATAGGATTAGTGATTGGCGGATCATTTTATCTCACAGCCTATGGAGACGAAAAGAAAGTTGAGACTGGCAAAGGTATCATCACCAACTCAATAATTGGGATAGCTGTGGCAATGATAGCACTAGTCTTAGTGAGACAAGTTGCAAGTTTATTGGGAGTGCAATAATTTTGAAAAATTAAATCAGACTATAGAGAGAGGATAAAAATAAAAATAAATTCTTGTCGCTCACGAGCGACGAGACAAGCTAGAAAGGTGGGTGTAATATGAAAAATAAAATTAAATCATTAGCCTCTGCCTGCGCATTGACAATGATGGTCTTGCCAGCTTTGGTTTCTGCGGCGCCAGCATTTCAAGCGCCTACCGGAACTGGCTTGCCAGAAGGATCAATCACGGGAATTATTACTAATGTTATGAATTGGCTTTTGATGCTAGTTGGTATCATTGGTGTAATTGGGTTTGCAATCTCAGGTATTCTATATATGACAGCAGCTGGGGATGAAGGACGCCTCGGATCAGCAAAATCTGCCATGACGTTTTCCATTATCGGAGTTATTGTAGCAATTATTGGAGTTGTAGTCATCAAGGCTGCACAAGGATTGCTTGGTGGAACAAATTCATCATTCTAGATGAGCAATGGACATTGAAAACGACCTGTGGATAACTGGTCGTTTTTTTTTTATTTTTTTGACTAGTTTTTTTTGAAAAAGTGGTATAATATAAGAGTAAAAATAAATTCTAAATAAATAGTTTTTCCCAAAAGGTAATCCACCAGTTCTACTGGTGAGACTCGAATAGGTTTTACCGTTCCAGCAACCACAAAAAAAAGACACAGTACT
>LBXA01000018.1 GCA_000995125.1 Candidatus Moranbacteria bacterium GW2011_GWA2_39_41
ACAACTTTAACCGTCCGCATCAAACCCTCGATTATCTGACCCCTATTGAATTTACCCAAAAATACTCCCAAGTGTCCAAGATGTACTCATCTAATACAACTGATTGACAAGTTTGCAAATTCTGCTATACTACTAGAGTACTGAGTGAAGAGTGATTGGTCCGCGAGAGCGGATCTTTATTTTTTAAATAACCAATAATCAAGAAACAAACACCAAGCAATATCCAATAATTCAAATTTCAATATTCAAATTTGGTTATTGTATCTTGTATCTTGGTTAATAAAATTTTATGGCTAAGAAAAAAGTAGCAAAAGAGGAAGAAGCTCAAGTGGGACACTTGGGAGATTTCGGCAGTGCGATTTCTGCATTGTGTGAAGAGAAGGGAATTTCAAAAGAAAAAGTTGTTGAGACAATTGAAGCAGCTTTGGCGGCAGCTTACAAAAAAGATTATGGCAAAAAAGGTCAGAACATCAAAGCAGTTTTCAATGACAAAACTGGTAGCGCTGATTATTTTTTGGTGAAAGAGGTGGTGGATGAAACTACGCGTGAGTTTGTACAAGACACTGAAGAAGGAGAAGAAGCTCCAGTGGCCTATATTTCTGACGAAGATTCTGCCGGAGAAAGATTACCCAGATATAATGTGGAACGTGATTTGACTGTGGAAGAAGCGAAAGCCATCAAGAAAGGTGCGGCTGTGGGAGATGTGATTGAAATTGAATTGGAAAAACATCAAGACTACGGTCGTGTGGCCGCGCAAACTGCCAAGCAAGTGATCATTCAAAGAATTCGTGAGGCTGAGCGAGATTCAATGTTCGAAGAATATAAAAATCGCGAAGGTGAAATCATTGGTGGTGTGGTACAGCGTGTGGAAGGTCGCAATGTTTTCATTGATCTGGGAAAATCAGTCGGTGTTCTTTTCCCATCAGAACAGGCGCCCAATGAAAATTATCGCATCGGACAAAGACTGAAAGTATATTTGGCGAAAGTTGAAGCTGGATCAAAGGGACCTGGCATCACTTTGAGTCGAATTCATGGTGAAATGGTGCGTCGCTTGTTTGAATTGGAAGTGCCAGAAATTTTTGCTGGCACCGTTGAAATCAAATCAATTGCGCGAGAAGCGGGAGAGCGAACAAAGCTGGCGGTGTTTTCAGGTGAAGAGGGCATTGATCCAATTGGATCTTGCGTCGGACAAAAAGGAACTCGCGTGCAAGCAGTGATTGATGAATTGGGTGGAGAAAAAATTGACATCATTCTTTGGAATGCTGACATTGCCAAATTCATTGCGGCTGCACTGTCTCCTGCAAAAGTTTTGAAGGTGGAAGTGAATGAAGAAACAAAAGAAGCCTCAGTGTCTGTGCCAGATAATCAATTGTCATTGGCGATTGGCAAACGCGGACAAAATGTGCGCCTAGCCGCGAAACTAACTGGCTGGAAGATTGATATCCTAGGCATCAAGCCAACGGGCGAAGTTGTGGCGGTTGAAGATGTTGCAGAGGAAGTTGCAAAAACTGAAGAAGTTTCTGCTGAATAATAACTACTTTTATTTTAAAACAAAATATGAGCAAATTAATTATTGTAGGACATAAAAATCCTGATACTGATTCAATCATTTCGGCTATTGCGGCGCAAGAATTGTTTTCTAAGCTTGGTCTAGAAGCTCAAGCAAAGCGAGCGGGTGAGGCGAATAACGAAACAAAGTTTATTCTAGAAAAACTGGGAGTTGCGATGCCAGAATTGGCCAGCACTTTGAATGATGGTGAAACAGTGATGCTAGTTGATCACAATGAAGAGTCACAAGTTTTTGAAGACTTGGATTATAGTAAAATTAGTCACATTATTGATCATCATAAAATGTCGATTAAAACTGAGAGTCCAATCTTTTGTCGTGTTGAACCGATTGGTAGCACTTCAACTTTGATTGCTAAAATTTTTTTTGAGAAAAAAATAGAAATCTCACAAACAATCGCACAACTGTTGATGGCGGGCATTTTGTCAGACACATTGAATTTGACCTCACCAACCACAACGGCTGATGATAAATCATTGCTAGCAGAGTTAAATGTTGTGGCAAAGATTGATGTGGAAAATTTTGTGGCAGAAATGTTCAAAGCCAAATCAAGTTTAGAAGGAATTTCAGTTGAAGATATTATTCGTATTGATTATAAAACTTTTGAGATGGGCTCAAATAATGTGGGTGTCGGAACTTGGGAGACAACAATGCCCGCAAGTGTGAATGAGAAAAAAGCAGAAATCATTCAAGCGCTTTTGAATGAAAAGGTAGCGGCTAAATTAGACTACATTTTCTTTACGGTGGTAGATATTTTGAAACAGAATTGCCAGTTGTATTTAGTGGGAGAGAAAGAAATTGAATTGGCCAAGCAAGTTTTTAGTGGAGATCTGGGTGATCAGGAAATGTTGTTGCCTGGCGTAGTTTCTCGCAAAAAACAAATCGTGCCACAGTTGACTGAAGCGTTGAGTAAATAATTTAAATTTTTCTAAACGAAGAAATCATTAATTTTTTTCGGAATAAACTCAAAAGATGCTTTTGTAACTAAAATTTTTTCGCAATATTGTGCCGATGAAAATTTTAGACAAAAGTAACTTTTTCAGACAGGAATTCCTTAAAAATTAATAATTTCTTTGTTGCATAATAACAATGATAAAAAAATTACCGAAATCTCAAATTGAATTTGAAGTGACTGTGCCGTGGTCTCAATGGGAAAAATATTTGGACAAGGCAGCAGCGGAAGTGTCAGAGGAAATCAAGATTGCTGGTTTTCGTCCTGGAAAAGCTCCACGAAAGATGGTGGAACAAAAAGTTGGTGCTGGTGTGATTTTGAACAATGCAGTGGAAAAGGCAGTGCAAAAAAGCTATGTTGATTTCATTGTGAAGGAAAAGATTGATGTGATTGGCAATCCAGCTGTTGAAATTGAAGAAATTGCAGAAGGCAAGGATTTGGTATATACGGTGAAAGTGGCTGTGGTGCCAACTGCTGAACTCAAAGAAGATTATAAAAAAGAGATTAAAAAAATCAACGCTGAATTTGCCGAGAAAAAAACTGAAGCCTCTGAAGAAGAAATCGCCAAAGAACTTGAGCACATTGCCAATAGTCGAGTGAAGTTGGTGACAGTAGCGCGAGAAATTGCCAAAGATGATAGCGCGGAAATTGATTTCACAGTTT
This sequence comes from Candidatus Moranbacteria bacterium GW2011_GWA2_39_41, assembly GCA_000995125.1. Classification (GTDB taxonomy): domain Bacteria; phylum Patescibacteriota; class Minisyncoccia; order Moranbacterales; family UBA2206; genus UBA2282. The sequence goes on from LBXA01000018.1 coordinate 3,183, forward strand.
TAGTAGATGGTGTGCCGATTGAAGGTGGAACTAGCAAGAAGCATCCGTTGGTAATTGGTAAAGGGGTTTTTATTCCTGGCTTTGAAGAAAATTTGATTGGTATGAAGGAGGGAGAAGAAAAAGAATTTGAATTGAAATTTCCCGCTGAATATCATAAAAAAGATTTGGCTGGCAGAATGGCGACTTTCAAGGTGAAGATTGGCATAGTTCAAGAAAGACAAACTCCGCAAATCGATGATGAATTTGCCAAGTCATTGGGAGAATTTGAGAATCTAGCTGCTTTGAAGAAAAATTTGAAAGAAGGGATTGAGGAAGAAAATTCGCACAAGCTAAGTGAAGAAAAAAGAACTAAATTTCTAGAAAAAATTGTCGACAGCTTGAAAGTTGAGTTGCCAGAAATTATGATCAGGGAAGAAGTGCAAAAGATGATGCTGGAATTCGATCAACAAACTCAATCAATGGGCATGAACATTGATCAATACCTAGCGCATCTCAAAAAAGAAAAGAAGGATTTGGAAAAAGATTGGGAACCGCAAGCGGAAAAAAGAGTGAAATCTGCTTTGGCTTTGCGAGAAATTGTGAAGCAGGAAGAAATCAAGGTTGAAGCTAGCGAAATTGAATTGGAAATGAACAAGACCGTACAATATTATAAAAACGTCAAAGACTTCGATAAGAATATTGATATGGAAAGATTGTATTCATACACGAAAGGCATCTTGGAAAATGAAGAGGTTTTCAAGATGCTAGATAAGATTTAAAAAATAGTCTTGTGTAAATAAAAAGCTCTCTGAAAAACAGAGAGCTTTTTAATTTGAAAGGAGCTAAGCTCCGTCCAGGCTATAACTTTTCAGGAACTTAGCTCCTAGTTGTGTAAGTATCCAAGTTAATTCCGTATAAATTATTGGAGTAATGGCAATAGGCTCTCCCCAGTTATTTCATCGGGTTTTTCAATATTCATCAACTCGAGTATGGTGGGTGCGATATCGCTGAGAAGTCCTTGCGGATTATTAGAGGCATTATTGACCTCTCCCGGGGATTTTTTTTTGTGATTTTCGCTGGTAATAAACCAAAGCGGAACTGGATTAGTGGAGTGTTCTGTGCTTATTGTACCATTTAGATTATTGGTCATTTCTTCGGCGTTACCATGATCGGCAGTAATGAGAATGGCACCTTTTTTTGTAAGCACAACTGGAATTAATTTTGCTAGACAGTTGTCGATAGCCTCAACTGCTTTGATAGCGGCAGCTTCTTTTCCAGTGTGTCCAACAATATCAGCATTAGCATAATTAATTAATATGAAATCGTATTGCTCCTTTTTGACAACTTCAATGACTTTGTCAGTTATTTCTTGCGCACTCATTTCTGGCACTAAGTCAAAACTGGTCACATTTTTGGAAGGAATAATAATACGATCTTCTCGCGGGAAAGCATCTTCTTGTCCGCCATTGAAGAAATAGGTCACATGCGCAAATTTTTCTGTTTCAGAGATGCGGAGCTGGGTTTTATTTGCCTGACTTATGAGTTTTCCTAAGCAGTTGGTGATTTTGATTTGTTCGAAAGCTATGCTAACCGGTAAGCCTTCTTCATATTGAGTCATAGTTACGAAGTCAATATTTTTCAACTCTTTTCTTTTGAATTTCATAAAGCCTGGCAGAACAAATGCTTTGGTAATTTGTCGAGCACGGTCTTCACGAAAATTGAAAAATATTACAGAGTCATTGTCCTGAATATTTCCAATTGGAACTCCCTTTTCGGTGATAACTGCTGGTTCAATATATTCATCAAAAATGTCCTTAGCATAGGAAGCCTTGAGGTATTTGATGGGGTCAGTGATTTGTTCGCCTTGGCCAAGCACAATAGCATCATAGGCCTTTTGAACTCGATCCCAATTGTTGTTTCTATCCATGCCAAAATAGCGACCGCCAAGAGTAGCAATTTTCCCAACGCCATAAGTGTCTAATTTCTTTTGCAATTCACCTATAGAGTGCGCCGCAGAGTCGGGAGCACAATCACGACCATCAGTAAAAATATGAATAAAAACATTTTTGACTTTTTGATCACGCGCTAGCTCTAGAAGAGCATAGAGATGATCAGTGTGCGAATGCACAGCTCCTTTGCCAACAAGACCAATCAGGTGCAAAGCGCCAGCATTGGCATTGGCATTGCTCATGGATTTTAGAAAACTTTTGTGTTTGTAGAAATTACCATTTTGAATTTCCATCGCAATACGTGGCAAACTTTGGTAGACTATTTTGCCAGTGCCGATAGTCGTATGTCCAACTTCTGAATTGCCAGATTCTCCCCAGGGCAAACCAACGGAAATACCAGAAGCTTGTAGACTGGTATGAGGATAGAAATTATTTAATTTATCAATGGTAGGCAATGTAGCGGAAGCGATAGCATTGCCTTTGGTGGTTTTGCCGATACCCCAACCATCAAGAATAATAAGAATTACTGGTTTGTACATAAAAGTTATATTGATTTTAATTTTATATAAGAATAATATCATTTTAGACTGTCTTTGACAAAAAGTCTTATTTGTAATAAGATTTTACTTGTATCCTTACAATTCTTATCCTGAACCAAAAATTGATAATTTGGCTAAGAATAAGGATTTTAGATACAAAATATAATAAATTGTTTAAATTGATTTATTTGCTTGATAAATTAGGCACGCAAGGCAAGAAATGCTAGACTTGTGCCGGTAAAAAATATAAATGATCGTTACTAACACTATTTATCAACTGAATAGAAGAAAATACTATGGAAATCATAATTGGGTTTTTGAGTTTAGCGATCGGCACCGGGGCTGGTTACTTCGTTAGACAATCAATTGCTAAAAGGCAATTGAACACTGCAGAAGGTCGAGCCTCTAAGGTTGTGGAGGAAGCTGAGAAAAAGTCACAAGAAATTGTGATTGAAGCAAAGGGCAAGGCAGTAGATATTTTAGAAGAGGCTAAGAAAAAGGAAGCGGAAAAAGAAAGACAAATTATCCGCACTGAAGAACGACTTGAGAAAAGAGAAATCACTCTTGATAGTAAAATGGAGGAAATTGAGCGTGGGCGGACTATGCTAGAGAAAAAGGCTGAGGAGATTCGTCAAATCAAAAAAGAAGTTGAGGAAACTCGCGCACAAGAACTGAAAAGATTGGAAAAAATTGCAGGTCTTTCTAAGGAAGATGCTAAAAAAGTGCTTTTGCAATTGACTGAAGAAGAAAGTCGAGATATTTTAGCTAAAAAAATTAAAGAATTAGAAGCCAATGGTATAGAGGAGTTGAATAAAAAAGCTAAGGATATCATGACCTCAGCTATTCAAAAATATGCCGGATCTCATTCCGCTGATGTCACTACTAGCACTGTGAGCATCCCATCTGACGAAGTGAAAGGTCGGATTATTGGTCGTGAAGGAAGAAACATTAAGGCGTTGGAAAGATTGACGGGAATAGAAATTATTGTGGATGATACACCGGAAGCGATTGTGATTTCAGGCTTTGATCCAATTAGAAGAGAGACGGCTAAAATTGCTATTGAAAAATTAGTTGGAGATGGACGAATTCATCCAACGAAAATTGAGGAAGCAGTGGAATTTGCTAAAAATGAAGTGAATAATAAAATCAGAGAAGCAGGTGAGGCAGCAGTTTATGATGTTGGTGTGGCAGGGCTTGATCCGAGATTGATTCAAATTTTAGGACGCTTACGTTATCGAACTAGCTATGGGCAAAATACATTACTGCATTCCCTAGAGGTAGCACATTTATCGGGTGCTCTTGCTGCTGAATTGGGAGCTGACGTGGTGGTTGCTAAAAAAGCTGGACTTTTGCATGATATTGGAAAAGCTATTGATCATGAAGTTGAAGGAACACATGTAGAAATCGGAATTAAGATTTTGCAGAAGTTTAATCTTGGAAAAGAAATTATTGATGCTATGAAATCGCATCATGAGGACTATCCTTTTGAAGGCCCTGAATCTATGATTATCGCGGCAGCAGATGCAATCTCAGCTAGTCGTCCCGGAGCAAGGAAGGATACTTTAGAAAATTATTTAAAAAGACTTGGCGAACTTGAAGATGTTGTCAATTCATTTGAGGAAGTAGAAAAAAGTTATGCCATTCAAGCTGGCCGAGAAATTCGCGTTTTTGTTCGACCAGACAAAACTGATGATCTGGGAGCTATTAAGTTAGCTCGAGCTATTGCGGACAAGATTGAAACTGAATTGAAATACCCTGGTGAAGTCAAAGTGAATGTGATTCGTGAAACCAGAGCCACTGAGATTGCTCGATAGGTGTGGATAACTTATTTGCCTTATTTAAAACAAAAAGAGTACAATAGACTAAGAGGGAAAATAAATATAAATAGATAAGTCCTGGTCTCCCTGTCTATGATAGGCACAGGATAAACTAGAAAGGCAGGTGACAACTATGATAAATGTAAACAAAGACGCGTTGGTATCAGCAATCGCAGCAAAAACAGATCAATCCAAGAAAGATGTTGAGATGGTTATTGATACTATGGTTGAAGAAGTGACTAAATCTTTGCAAGCTGGAAACAAGGTTACTCTAACAGGTTTTGGAACTTTCAAAGTTTCAGCCAGAGCTGCGAGAGTTGGAATCAATCCTCAAACAAAGGCTTCAATCCAAATTCCTGCAATGACAGTGCCAAAATTCACTGCGGGTAAATCTCTAAAAGAAGCTGTTAAATAAATTTCTTCTCTGTTATAATAAACATCAGAAGATAGTGATGAAATCCCGAGTAATCGGGATTTTATTATGGGCGGTACGTCATTTTCTTTCGCTCGAATTTGTCGGCGTTCACTGCGAAAATTCCTTCGTAAATTTTCTAGTTCACTTCTGCCAGTTCGATTCCCCCTACCAAAATGCAAAAATTATCCTTGCGGATAACTTTTTTTGAATGAGCGGGTAGGGGGAATCGAACCCCCCTCCTCAGCTTGGAAGGCTGATATAATAGCCACTATACGACACCCGCTTATATTCTATTTTCAAACCTGCTGGTCGGGGCGCCGAGACTCGAACTCGGACTACTTGGTCCCAAACCAAGCGCGCTACCATTACACAACGCCCCGTAAACATTTTTAAATCAATATATCCATAATAGCGGTTATTTGGTGGGAAGTCAATAATGCGCCAAGGACAGGCCTAATTTGTCTAGCTATATTTTATTAAAATATAGCTTTGATTAAAATGTCATTTGCGTATACAAAAAAATTCAAATCGTTGCCTCACTCTCGGCATAAACTTACAACTTATACCAAATTAACTTAGTCAATGCTATTTTCCTGTCAGAGGCTTCATCTCTGCTAGGTCTTGACTGCGCTGAGGTGAAGCCTCGGCGATATAACACATTTCAAGTTAATTTGGTATTACAATAAAAATAGTCGCCTCAAAGGCGACTATAATCATCAAGTCACCGCTTTCGGCGTGGCTGCACTGACTTAAAAATTTGAATATCCGCTTAACATTAGCTCGATTGCTTGAATCGCAATATAGCCTAACAAACCAACTATAGTTCCTACGATTGACCAGGTCATGGCTCTTTTAGCACGGCTAATCATGCCTTCCTCACCGGCAGAAATCAAATACAAAATTCCGGAAATTATAAAACCAATAATACCAAATATTCCCAAAGCAGTTAAAAGAAATGTCATAATTCCGCTAATAATTCCTAATATTGATCCTGAGGGCAAGCCTAATGATGCCAGATTATTCGTGTTCCAAGCTAAGCCTGTTCTGAATATTCTTGACCCAACAACCGCGTTGCTGGATGTATTAAGACCGGAATTATGTGGATTCAAGCCAGTTAAAGCAGTAGTGGGAGTTGCGTCTTTAACACTAATATATTGATCATCTGTATAATAATCGGGAGCAGTAGCGGTAGTGAAGGTGGAGGTCCCACCCACAGTGACACCTTCATCAAAAAAATCTTCCGGACCACAACAACTCTCTTTGGGATTACTACAAGACTCACCAGCTCTTATTGTCTCGCCAGCTCTGCATATTGATCTGCATGTATATTCACAAGTGTTAGCAACAACAAGCTTCATATTGCCTACCAGCAATATTCCTAAAAAAAATACAACAAACACTATGCTTTTTTTCATTTTTATTTATACAATATTTAAAAATTTAAATTTAAACCAAATCTTGCAAATACAATTAAGCACAAAACATCTATTTTCTTATATATTATTATACCACAATTTGTTCAATTAAAAAAACGTGCGTATAGTCTTAAATATCATTTGTGTGTATAATAAAGTCGATAAAAGTTAGATCCTGCTCATAAATTTATGGAAAATTATTCAAATAATCAGGAGGAAAAGTCATGGATGCATATGCGAATTAATTTTGGCGTGGCGCTTTTGATTGTGCTGATTTTGTCGGGCGGAGTTTGGAAATTTTTGCATGATGGTCTGCAGGACTTTCCTACACACGAGATAGATAATTCTAGTTATGCTAGGTTGGCAGAATTTAAAAAACGAGAACGGCTAGCGATGCCCGCAGATGTTCCGGCACGACATTTTTCGCCTGGTCCGATTTCGATGGACTTGATGAAAAGCAACGGTTGTGTGGCCGATGGTTTGTTGTCAGGCTATGGAGAAAAGATAAAAGAAATAATCAATACCATCAATCGCTCCGAGTGTGCGTATTTGCATCGGTCGCTGGAAACATGGCTCAAGGTGCCAGATTTCAGTCAAGCTTTTGATATTATGGAACGGGTTGAAAATCGACCAATTGTTTATGGTATGTTTTTGGCGGAAGCGATTTCGACCCGAAAAAAATATGCAGACCCGAATTCTGGAGAAACTTTTCAATATGAGCAGATGTGTCGCGAAGGCACGGAAGGTCGCTGGGGAACAGACACTTGCATTCCGAGTGTGCAAAATGTTGAGTATCGCCGATATTTGAAAGCGGTGACTCGTCGAGCAATGGATGTGGGCATTCAAAGTTTTCTTTTTGGTCAAATTATGTTGCAAGATGAAAACTATAATTTTGAACAAACAGAAATGAAAAAAATTCTAGCTGACATGCGTCAGTATGCCAAAGAGCGCGGTATGCAAATAGTTGTTGGGGCGCAAACGGACGAGATTACGGATGAAAGATATTTGCGAATGTTTGATTATATTGAGGGTGGAGTTGGCGTTGATGATGCAGGCAATGTGGAAAATCAACCGTGTTTCAGTGGTCACGCCAATTGTTGGGCACTGCTCTGGCATGAAAGATATAGCTCCAAAGCGAATAATGTTTTGTTGCACTTGGATTGGAGCGGTTTGGTTTGGGATGATATGGGTGTGTTCGCTCGAATGACCAAAGAAAAAAGAATTGAAACTCTGGCGAATTTATATCAAAAATTTACTTCGCAAAACATGGGTTTCATGATGCCCTATCTAGCTGTGCTCAATCATGACAACGATGGATGTTACGGGCCGAATAAGCATTTCTATGCGCCGAGTAAAAAGTATAAATGTAAAGATGAAAATGCTATAAAGAAGATTATGCGGGATGTAGCTTTGTGATTTATGTGATAATATTTAACTATGAACAATAAAGTAAAAATAATAATAGCTTTTGTAATTGTAACTGGCATGACTATGGTGGGTTGGTATTTTTTGCGAGATTCACATGTTTCAAAAATTGAGATTGTAGGTGATGAACAACAACTAGCGCAAACAGCAGAGAAAGGTGTTGAGCCTAGTCAAGGTTCAATCTCTGATGATAATTCTAGCGCTTCGAGGTTGAATCTTGAAAATGAGGCAACTGATTCAATAGACTCAGATTTTGAAAAAGAGCCGATTATAAAGGTTGACACAATTAAGGACGTCGCAAAGCCTGTTGCGAGTAGCAGTAAATTAAAAATAGTGCATAAATTGCTTAATTCTGGCTTTCAGACATCGAATGATCGAAAAATTGATACAATTGTTATCCATTCATCCTATGATGCACTGGGTGATGACCAATTTAGCACAGAGGGCATTATTCAAGAATATCTGGCTTATGGTGTCTCAGCGCATTATCTGATTGGCAGGGATGGTACAATCTATCAGCTGGTACAGGAGAAAAACATTGCCTATCATGCCGGCGTGAGCTCAGTGCCAGACGGCCGGACAGGCGTGAACGCTTTTTCTATCGGAATTGAGTTGGTCAACACCAAAACAGATCAAATGACAACGCAACAATATGTGGCACTGCAAAGCCTTATTAGCGATATGAAAAGTCGTTATGAAATTAAATATGTCTTGGGTCACAATCAAATTGCCCCTGGCCGGAAAGATGATCCTTGGAATTTTGTTTGGAATAAGTTGAAATAATGCCTTATGCTAGCTAAAATTCTTTCTCAATAAAACCATTGATATTTGGCATCGTGATACCTCATTTAAAAATCTAATGATGAGCCCTTTCGATTTTTCAAATAAAAAACCTAGGATTCTAACAATTAATCTATCAAATATTAAAAAAT
>LBXA01000019.1 GCA_000995125.1 Candidatus Moranbacteria bacterium GW2011_GWA2_39_41
TTTTTTAATATTTGATAGATTAATTGTTAGAATCCTAGGTTTTTTATTTGAAAAATCGAAAGGGCTCATCATTAGATTTTTAAATGAGGTATCACGGTGCAGGGTCTTTGCAGGGTCTTTTGTATTTTTCTAATTCTTGCTAAGATTAAGTTGTTATGCAATAGGTCTAATAAAAAACTTATGAAAATAAAAATTTTAAAGTATGTATTGGTGGGGTTGGCATTGTTGTTTTCGTTTCTGGCGTGGCAATCAGTTGATCGCGCAATTAATATAGCAGAGTCAAGTGTTTGGGGCGTTCCAATCTTTTTGTTTTCCGCGCTGTTCATATTAGTATATTTGAGCATTGCGCTGATTCGTAGAATGATGATTCTGCAATTGATGCTTTTGGCTATTTTTTTATTTAATTTCATTTTTGCTTTCAGTTTTAGCAATATTGTGACTATGACGATTGCATATCTTCTTTCGATATGGTCGATGACGAAGATTAAGAATGATTTACATCTGAATGTGAAAATAAATTTGTGGAAATCGATTCGCACTGGTAGTGCCTTGATGCTTCTGGCTTTTTCTTTGATGATAACTAGTCAATATTATACAGAGATAAAAAACATGAGTTCAGCGCGGATCATCCCGCATTTCAATATAGGCGAAATGACGGGTGGACTGACTTCAAAATTATTATCAGCTATGAACTCAGATTTTAAGAATTTGGACCAAGACGGGATGACCATTGATCAGTTCATTTTGCAAATCCAAAAAAATCAAAGTCAGGATGCAGACACCAGAGATGATATAAACACTCAAGTTGATCAAATGATTGAGGCAGCTGGTCAAAATTTGACGATAGCTCAAAAAAGAGCAATGCGCGAAGATGCTTTGAATAAGATGAATAGCGCTAGTATGGGCATGAAAGATGCGCAGAATCAAATGATTGTGCAAGAGGGCAGAAAGAAGTTTTCTGAAATGGCCGGCGTTTCTTTGGTAGGAGATGAAAAGGTTTCAACAGTACTTTCGAATATTATAAATCATAAAATTAATCAATACCTGGGCTCAGGGCTAGCTGATTCACAGCAATCTTCGCCATTAATTTTTATTATGGCTATTGGACTTTTTTTGACAGTTTTGCCAATAGGATCATTGCTTAATACTTTGTGGATCATTATAATAGAGTTTATAATTTGGATTCTCATTAAATCTGAAACGATAGTGATTGCTAAGATTCCAGTCGAAATGGAGATTATCGAACAGGACTAAAATCGGCTTTATGGCGGACTGTCCACTCAACACTTAGACACCGAGTGTCCAAGGAGCATCAATAAGTAGAGACACTTGGTGTCCGATTCTTGCGCTTGCCTGCCGGTAGGCAGGGACAGTCAGCTGAGTATCCGGCTAAATTAGCACTCACACTCTCTGATTGCTAATTTTTTATCTCTATGCTAAAATAAGTGAGTAAAAAATAAGTCTATTTCAAATATATGGCAGCAAGTTATTATGACCTTTTGGGGATTTCTAAGGGTGCAACTGACGACGAAATAAAGAAGGCCTATCGTAAAATGGCGCACAAATATCATCCAGACAAATCTGGCGGTGATGAAGCAAAATTTAAAGAAGTTAATCAGGCCTATCAAGTGCTTTCCGACAAATCCAAGAGGCAACAATATGACCAATTTGGACAAACCTTTGATGGCAATGGCGGAGGTGGAGCAGGCTATAGCGGTCAAAGTGGGGCGCAAGGTTTTGGCGGTTTTGATTTTTCCGGTTTTGATTTTGGTGGACAAAATGGTGGCTTTGAATTTGGCAATGAAGGTTATGAAGACATTTTTTCCAACATTTTTGGCGGCTCATCGCGCGGTGGTCGACGACGCGCACAAGGCGCTGACATTCGGGTAGATATGGAAATCACCTTTGTGGAAATGGTGAGTGGCGTGGAAAAAGAAGTACGATTATATAAAAAAGTGGTATGTGATCATTGTGACGGCGAAGGCGCTGAGCCTGGGTCAGGCATGAAGACTTGCCCAACTTGCAAAGGCCAGGGTCGCGTGCAAACATTGCGCAAAAGTTTGTTTGGCAGTTTTTCACAAGTGACGGAATGTCCAGAATGTCACGGTAATGGCAAAATTTTTGAAAAAAAATGTTCCAAGTGCGGTGGAGATGGACGCGTCAAAGAAGAAGAAGTCATTAAAATTAAAATTCCCGCTGGCATCATGGATGGCCAGGCAATTTCTATGAGTGGATATGGTGAAGCGGGTGAACGAGGGTCGCGTGCGGGAGATTTGTTGGTGCAAATTCACGTTTTGGCGCACAAAAAATTCAAGCGCAAAGGCAATGACATTTTGAGCACTGAATTTGTGCCGTTTTCTATTGCAACTCTGGGAGGAAAAATTGAAGTTGCAACCATCACTGGCAGTTTGATTTTGAAAATTCCCGCCGGCACGCCATCAGGGGAAGTTTTTCGCATTCGTGAAGAGGGTGTGCCAGACCTAAGTGGCCGTGGCACCGGCAGTCAATTGGTGACTGTGGTGGTCAAAGTGCCCAAGAGTCTTAGTCGTGAGCAGAAGAAGTTGTTGGAGCAATTGAGCGATCAGGGGATTTAGCGTTTAAGGAGCTAAGCTCTTGACAGTCTATTTTATTTTGAAGTCTAGCTCCTTTCAATATGCAAAAGCGCTTTGGCGCTTTTGTTTTTTGCCAAAGGGGGTTATAATTTAAATACTAAATAAAAAAATAAATTGAAAATGGATCTTGGATTTTTATTGAGTAAAATTGGTGTTTCACAAGCGTTGACGCAAGACATTTCGCTCTTGCTAGTCATTGCGCTTTTGAGCTTTGTGTTTGGGATGTTTATTGGACGCTACAAGCTCATCACGATTCTCATCAACATCTATGTGGCTTTTGCCGTTACAATGGTGGTGCCAGAAAGATTTTTCACTGACTATGTATATAAATTGATTTTCTTTTTAGCGGGTGTGATAATTTTGACTTTGATTAGTAAACGCTTGTTTGAAATCTACATTTCTGGTTCCGGTTCGGGCTTTTTGTGGCGAGTTTTCGTGATGAGCTTTCTGGAGATTGTTTTTTTGATTAGCATCATTGTTTCGATTGTGCCCAAGAAAATGGTGTTAACCTACATTTCACCAACCGCTTTCCAATATCTAGCCTCAGACAACGCCCGACTAGCTTGGATGATCATTCCTTTGGCCTTCATGTTTTTTATCCATAAGCGTCTCAATCGATAGAGGCATTGACGATTTTTGTCATGGTGTTATAATAGCCAAAGGTTACATTTATAGTAACTAGTTATTGTTTTGATTAAAAATTTGTAAATTGAATAATGCGCCCATAGCTCAGTCGGTAGATCCGCCAGCTGGCGGACTTTTAAGCAAACGGTCCCAAGTTCGAGATCTATATGTTTTATACATACGCAATTAAAAATCAAGACAATAAAATATACATTGGACAAGCTGCCGATTTGGAAGTAAGATTGCAAAGACATAACAAATTGCTCAAAAATAAAAGCACCTCATTTACGAGTAAAAATAGTGGAAATTGGGAATTAATATATGAAGAAGAATTTGAAACGAGGTCGGAGGCAATGAAAAGAGAAAAGGAGTTGAAGAGTTTTAGGGGTAGGGAATTTATAAGGAGTCTCATTACAAACTAAATAATGCGCCCATAGCTCAGTCGGTAGAGCAGTTGCCTTTTAAGCAAACGGTCCCAAGTTCGAGTCTTGGTGGGCGCACCCCATAAAATAGCTTTGCTCTTACGGGGCAAGCAGTCAAAAATCCTGAAAGGGATTTTTTTGTATTTTATCTCCATTATGCTATAATAATCTTATGCAAAAATATAGCTTAATTACAATTCTGCTCACAACCACAGTCCTACTATCTGGCTGTTCTTCGACTCCGAAAGCAGATGCTCCGGTGAAAGTGCCAGTGAGCAATATTATGAAGTCGATGGATGGTGGTAGGAATTGGGAAGCCAAAGACAAGACACAGGATAAAGTGAATTTAGCTTCGGTTGATGTAATTAGCATGGCTGTCAATCCATATGACGGAAAAAATGTTTTTGTTGGAACATTAAAAAACGGAATCTTAAAAACTGATGATGGTGGAGAAAATTGGAGTCTGTTGAAGTTTCCTGCCGAGAAGGTTTATGGATTGGCGATTGACAATGTAAATAGTCGCATTGTTTATGCAAGTGGTGTTTGGAATGGCCGTGGGAAAATATTTAAAAGCATTGACGGTGGATTTGAATGGACTGAAATCTATACTGCGCCATCTGACGGACCGTTGGTGATTTCACTGACAATGAGCAAGAAAAAATCTGATGTTTTGTACGCGACTACGAGTGACAGTCAAGTTATTAAAAGTGTGGATGCTGGCAACTCATGGAAAAACATTTTTGTTTCACCTAGTCCGGTTTTGAAAATTGCCATTGATACAGCAAACGAAAATTTACTGTATATGAACTTACAGGCCGGCGGTGTTTTGCGTAGTATAGATGGTGGCATCACAAATGAAGATGTTGCTAGGGATATTAACAGAGGCATTAGCTTTGTTGAAACTGATCCATATCATGCCAATTGGATTTATGCTGGAGGGCAAATTGGGTTACTTCGAAGCAAGGATGCGGGAAAAAAATGGGAAACTTTGAAAACATTGGGTGATTCTAAAACTTTTCCAGTCAAGGCGGTGGCCATCAACCCAGCTAATTCTAATGAAATTATTTATGGCGCGGCGCAAGCGACCTACAAATCAATTGATGGCGGAGTAAATTGGACAACATTTCAATTGCAGACAAAAAATATGGTCAGCCTTTTACAATATAGCTCGACAGAATCAAATGTTTTATATATGGGCTTACGAAAATAATTAATAAATAAATTTTTAAATCCGCCACAACGGACAAATTATTAATATGTATAAAGAAATCATTGAAAAGAAGAAATTAGAATTGGAAAAATCAATTGAACATTTCAAGGAAGAATTGGGGCAACTCAGAACAGGACGTGCTGCCACTACGATGGTAGATAATTTAATGGTCGATTATTATGGCGCCAAATCTCCCTTGAAACAAGTGGCGAGCATCACCATTCCAGAATCACGAACGATTATGATTTCTCCATGGGACAAGGATAGTTTGGTGTCAATTGAAAAATCAATTCGTGAATCACAATTGAATTTGAATCCAAACAACGATGGACAAGTGATTCGCATCAATATTCCCGCTTTGAATGAAGATCGCCGAAAAGATTTAGTGAAGATGCTCAATCAAAAAGCAGAGGACGCTCGCATTTCCATTCGCAAGCATCGTGAAAATGTTTGGGAGGAAATTCAAGAATCTGAAAAAGCTGGACTTATGGGCGAGGATGATAAATTTGCTGGCAAAGATGAGTTGCAAAAAGTGGTGGATGAATATAATAAAAAAGTTGAAGAAATTCGCGCTAAAAAAGAAGAAGAGATTCTAACAGTTTAAATTCCAAGATACGAGAAGCAAAGGCCAAGCACCTGCCTGCCGGCAGGCAGGAATTACAAAAAGCAATAACCAAATTTTTTGGATATTGAAAATTGATTATTGAATATTGCTTGGGATTTGTTACTTGATTATTGGTTATTACATCATAATGTTAACAGTAATTATATTCCTGCTAATCCTAGGCGTTTTAGTTTTTGTGCATGAAATGGGTCATTTCATCACCGCTAGACGAAATGGCGTTAAGGCTGATGAATTTGGTTTTGGTTTTCCGCCTAGAGCTTGCGGGTTTTTCAAGGATGAAAAAACTGGAAAATACAAATTTGTTTGGGGCAATAAAGAAATTGAATCAAAAAGCACGGTTTATTCAATCAATTGGATTCCGCTGGGTGGATTTGTGCGCATTAAAGGGGCGGATACATCTGAAACGGGTGAGGATAGTTTTGTTGAGAAAAAGGCTTGGCCAAGAATCAAAATTTTGGCTGCTGGCGTGATGATGAATTTTATCTTTGCTTGGCTTTTGATTTCGCTAGCGCTCTGGATCGGCGCGCCGGAATCGACGGACAGTACTGACGTAACTGTGCCTAATGCCAAAATTCAAATCACGGAAGTTGTGCCGGATTCACCAGCAGACCTGGCGGGAATCAAAATAGGGGACGAAATTTTGAAAAACAATGTGCAAACAAATTTTGCGGGCGTGGCCGATGTGCAAAGCTATATCAAAACCAATCAAGGCAGGGAAATTGTTTTCAATGTTTTGCGTGGTGCAGACACAATTGAAATCAAAGTAGTGCCCAGAGAAAATGCACCCGCCAATCAAGGGGCAATTGGTGTTGGTTTGGCGCAAACTATCATAGTGAAATATCCCGTCCATCAAGCTTTGTGGAAAGGCGCGGTGGCGGTGTATGACATAACTTTGATGATTCTTTTGGCGCTAGGCGGAATCATTGTGAAATTGTTTGCGGGCAACGGAGTGGGCGCGGAAGTTTCCGGTCCCATTGGTATCGCAATTTTGACCAAACAAGTGGCGACGATGGGTTTTGTTTACATCTTGCAATTTGCTGCGATGCTCAGCATCAATTTGGGCATCATCAACGCTTTGCCAATTCCAGCCCTGGACGGCGGTCGCATCTTGTTCATTTTGATTGAAAAAATCAAAGGCAGTCCCATCACCCAAAAAACCGAACAAGCCTTCCACACCGTCGGCTTTGTCTTCCTAATTCTCCTCATGATTCTCATCACCCTGCGGGATGTGGTGAAGATTATAAAATAGGTCAAAAGTCTTTGAAAAAGTCCTATTTTAGGTCTTTTTTGCTTTTTGACAATGATTGCTCAGTAAAGTATTATAGATAGAGTGTAGTTTACCCCCACACCAACTATGTTTTATTTGTATGTCTTAATATGAAGAAAGTTAGCAGTATTTTCAAGGATTTATTTGGCAATATATTTGGAAATTTTTCCAAGGATATTGGCATTGATTTAGGCACGGCCAATACTTTGGTCTATGTTAAGGGCAAAGGGATTGTTATTAATGAGCCTTCAGTGGTGGCGATTAACAATAAAACTGGGCAAGTTTTGGCGATTGGTAAGGAAGCTAAAAAAATGGTGGGTAAAACTCCAGGACATATTGTAGCGATTCGTCCGTTGATAGATGGTGTAGTGAGCGATTTTGAAATTACTGAGCAAATGCTTAAATACTTTATTGATAAGGTTCATCGCGATAGCTTTACTTTATTTCCGAGACCGAGAGTAGTTATTGGAGTTCCGTCTGATGTGACGGAAGTTGAAAAGCGTGCTGTAATTGATGCAACTATAAACGCTGGCGCACGCGCAGCCTATTTGATTGATGAGCCGATGGCGGCTGCCATTGGTGCTCGTTTGCCAGTGCAGGACGCGGCTGGAAATATGATAGTTGACATTGGCGGTGGAACAACTGATATTGCCGTGATTTCTTTGGGTGGCGTAGTAACTTCACGAAATTTGCGCATTGCTGGGGACGAGATGAATGAAGATATTATTCGTTATTGTCGAGATGAATTCAATCTTTTGATTGGAGAAAAAACAGCTGAAGATGCCAAGATTGCCATTGGCAGTGCTTGTCCGCAAAAAGAAAAATTGCAAATGCCAGTGCGCGGTCGTGACTTGGTGACTGGTTTGCCGAAAGAAATTGTTATTAATGATGAGCAGGTGCGTGAAGCATTGTCTCGTTCAATTCGTATTATTGTAAATAATGTAAAATCAACAATTGAAGAAACTCCACCGGAACTTTTGGCTGATATTATGCAACGTGGAATTATTTTGGCAGGTGGTGGCAGTTTAATTCGTGGCTTGGATAGATTAGTAGCCGATCAAACAGATATGCCAGTGCGGATGATGGAGGATCCGTTAACAGCTGTAGTGCGAGGCACCGGAATCGTTTTGGAAGATATTGAAGCTTTGAAGGATATTTTGACCGAAAATCAGCATGATAGGTCATATACTTAATTTGTAGTTGGTGGTTTTTGGTTTGTAGTATTAGACTTGTTGCATAATCTAAAGACTACAAACTACTAACTAAAAACTAACTTATGTCCAATAAATATCTTTCACCTAAATTAATAAAATTCATTGCAGTGTCGGCAGTTTGCTTTGGCCTGGTTTTTTTGAATCCCAAGGGTATTTTTAATCCAGTTAGATTGGTATTTCTTGAAATTGCTTATCCATTTCAGAAAACTTCCTATATTCTTGGGCAAGGTATAGATGAGTTTTTTTCTTTTCTTAATTCGATTGGTTTGATGAGGACTGAAAATAAAAAGTTAATTAGAGAAAATGATTTACTAACTGCTGAAGTTGTCTCTTTGCATGAGATGAAAAAAGAAAACGAATCTTTGCGTGAGCAATTTGATTTAGCGCCACGAAATAAATTTGACTTAGAGCCGAGCTTTGTGATTGGTCAGGATTCACAGAATTTGGGTAGTTGGTTGATTGTTGACAAGGGTAGCGCAGATGGGATCAAATCCGGTATGGCAGTTATTGTTTCGGAAGGGATATTGATTGGAAGGGTAGAGGAGGTTTATCCAGATAGCGCCCGCGTAATTCTATTGACTGATTCTTCCAGTGTAATCAATGCCAGCGATCTTGAAACTGGCGCCAAAGGTCTTTTACGTGGCACCTATGGCTTGGGTATGATTTTTGATATGGTTACACAATCAGATGTATTGAGTGAGGGCGATACAATTATTACTTCAGGTTTGGGTGGCGAAGTTCCCAAGGGACTACTAATTGGGAAGATTCAGGAAATTAAGATGTCGACAGATAAACTTTTTCAACAAGCAATTATTATTCCCAGAGTAAAATATCGAAAATTAGATGTAGTTTTTGTAGTAAAAAAGTAATAAATGCAAAATATTTTTATTGGAACAATTATTTTTTCGGGAGTTATTTTGCAAACTTCGTTTTTGCCAAATTTTTTTTCGACTGGATCGGTGCCAGATATAGCGCTAATTATGATTATAATTTGGACAGTCAAGACTGATTTCAATTCAATTTGGGTTAGAGCAATTTTTGCTGGTCTAATGCTTGATTTGGTTTCATTTTATCCGATTGGTATCAACATTTTTTCTTTTATTACCGTGTCATTTATGACAAATTCTTTGTGCAAAAGATTTTTAGTTTTGCAGGCCGGTAGAAGATTTTTTATTTTTAGCATTATAATCGTTATTGGAACAATGCTAAATCATCTGATTGTGGCAACGCTCAGTGATCTGCAGAATTTTTCTTGGGAAAGGGTGACTCTTTTCAATGGGGCACTTATTTACAAGCCTTTATATAATTTGGTTATATTTGCTACTTTATATTGGCCATTGGGAAAAATAGATAAAATCTTTGTGTATAAGAATAAAATTACAATAAAGAAATAATGTTTAAACGATATTTCAACAATAGAAGAATGTCGCATGGAATGGAAATCGAAGATTCCATTATGACAGTGACGCAAAAAGAGAAGGCCATCATGGAGATTCCATTTGAGCGACATGGTTTAGGCATGGTGTGGTTTGTGATCGTTTTTTTTCTCGGAATTTTTGTGGTGCGTATCGCGTATTTGGATATTATTCGCGGTGGATATTATTCTGATATTTCCAAAGGCAATCGTATTCGCTCAATCACAGTCAAGGCTCCACGTGGAAAAATTTTAGATAGGTCTGGGCAAATTTTAGCCAGTAACATTCCCAGTATGGATGCAATTATTATCCCTAGCGATTTGCCAGAAGATAATAATAAAAAACAGCTAATTGCAGATAGCGTTGCTAATATTTTGGGAATGGAAAAGAATCAAATTAGCTCTATATTTGAAGTCAAAAATAGAAATTCATTGGACCCAATTCTTGTGAAAGAAAATATTACGCGTGAACAAGCCTTGATTTTGGCGGGTAAGGCCAAAGAATTGCCAGGTGTTTTGGTGGAAAATACGGCTATTAGAAGTTATGAGGACAGCAATATATTTTCTTCAGTACTTGGTTATGATGGGAAAGTGACTAAAGATGAAATGGCAAAAAATCCAGAGTATATGATGACAGATTATATTGGAAAATCAGCTATTGAAAAACAGTATGAAAAAGAATTGCGCGGTAAAGCAGGTACTAAGCAAGTGGAGGTTGATTCTTTGGGTAATGTGAAAAAAAATTTGGGTGTCATTAATTCACAAGCTGGCAATGATTTGGTTTTAAATATTGATGCTGATTTGCAAAAGAAATTATATGACAGTATGGCAGGTATCTTGGAAAAAACTGATACACACACCGCGGCGGCCGTGGCGATTGATCCGCGTGATGGTGGTGTTTTGGCGATAGTGAATTTCCCTAATTATGACAATAATCTTTTTGCTCGTGGAATATCAAATATAGAATATCAAGAAATTATTAATAACAAAGATTTGCCCTTGCTGAATCGTGCGGTAAACGGAGAATATCCACCAGGTTCAACTTTGAAGATGGCAGTTGCAGCCGCAGCTCTTTCAGAAGAAACAATCACTGCAGAAACAATTATTAACGGAATGGGTGGAAGCATCAACATCGGTGGATTTAGATTTCGTGATTGGAAAACGCATGCGCCGAGTGATATACGCACCGCCATTGCCGAGAGTAACGATATTTTTTTCTATTCGATTGGCGGTGGTTATGGGAATATTCCTGGATTAGGAATGAATCGGATGAAGAAATACGAAAACATGTTTGGTTTTGGAAATCCCACTGGCATTGATTTGCCAACTGAGGCATCAGGTTTCATTCCAGATGAGCAGTGGAAGTTGGATAATTTAAAAGAGAAATGGTATATTGGAAATTCATATCATGCTTCGATTGGACAAGGTTTTGTGACAACCACGCCATTGCAAATAGCTAATTATGCAGCTGCACTAGCAAATGGAGGAACGCTTTTCGTACCAAGGATTGTTAATCAAATAAAAACAAATGAGGGTAAAATTATAGAAAAAAGACCAGAAATAATTCGGAAGAATTTTATCTCAGATGCAGTTATTCAGGTAGTGCGAGAGGGAATGAGAAAGACCGTTACTGATGGAACTGCTCAGCCACTTAAAAATTTACCAGTGGAAGTGGCTGGAAAAACTGGAACTGCCGAATTTGGCGGTGAGGGGAAAACGCATGGTTGGTTTGTATCTTTTGCGCCTTATGATAATCCAGTTATCGCTCTGGCAATTTTAGCGGAAGGTGGTGGAGAAGGACATTCTTCAGGCGTGCCAATAACTAAGGAGGTTTACGAATATTATTTTAATCGGAAAATTAAATAGATGGGTCATGGAATTTAGCAAGGAATTACCCGTGTATTCATCTTGTACGCAAGACGTGATACCTCATTTAAAAATCTAATGATGAGCCCTTTCGATTTTTCAAATAAAAAACCTAGGATTCTAACAATTAATCTATCAAATATTAAAAAAT
>LBXA01000020.1 GCA_000995125.1 Candidatus Moranbacteria bacterium GW2011_GWA2_39_41
CATGGAGATAGCCTTAATTGTTTAGCTATCTCCAAGATTAGATTTTAAATGATAAATCGACTAGGGCAATCATTAGATTTTGGATGAGTTACTGCGGACAGTGGCGTTGTATCCAATTTTGGGTTATAATTTAGGTAGTTAATATAAATTTATGACAGAATTAAATCAAATCTATAAATGTAACGTGTGTGGCAACATTGTGGAAGTTTTGCATACCGGCGTGGGAGAGTTGGTGTGTTGCGGACAACCAATGGAATTGCAGGTGGAAAAAACTGAAGAAGAGAAATTTGAAAAGCATCGACCGGTGGTGGAAAAAACTGCTACGGGTGTGGTTGCGCGTGTGGGATCTGTGCCACATCCAATGGAAAGCGAACATTACATTGAATGGATTGAAGTAATAACTGAGCATCGCACTTATCGTAAAAATCTGGAACCGGGTGGGGCGCCAGAAGCAGAATTTTTCCTAGACGCTGAGCATTTGGAAGCGCGTGCCTATTGCAATGCGCATGGGTTGTGGAGGAATTGATTTTAGGAAAGAGTGTATTATCCCAGCACTAATTCCAACAAAATTTGTAGGTCATGTTGAGATGTGTGTGTGAATTCGCCTTCGGCTATGTTTAGAGTTAATAAAAGTAATATTTGCGAATTAGTGCGGGATGCTCATTTTTGTATCCGCTCGTACCTCGCAGACAAAAATGGCATGCATGATTTTTTATTAGCTAAAGAAATTGTTGATGAGGTTCTGGCGATTGCTGCAGAAAAAAAACTGACGGCAATCAAGAGTGTTGATGTTGAAATTGGTACAATTGCACTGGCGCATGATGGCTTTGCTGAACACACAGAAGATATTGATGTGGAAAATCTGCAATTTGGGCTAGAAAGCATCACTAAAAACACAATCCTGAAAGATACGGAATTTAAAATTAAAAAAGTTCAAGGAGATAATTGGAAAATTGCCAACGTCGAAATCTAATAATCTTATAATTTTTATATTATGATAAAAATCGCAATCAACGGCTTCGGCCGAATCGGAAGAATGTCGCTTAAAATCGCTTTGACTAAAAACGACGTAGAAATCGTGGCCATCAATGATTTGGTGGATATCAAGACGGTGGCGCATCTTTTTGAGTATGATTCATCTTATGGTCAGAGTGGTCATGTGGTTTCTGCGGATGAAGCAAATTCGGAAATCATTGTGGATGGGAAAAGAATAAAATATTTCAGCGAAAAAGAACCGGAAAAATTGCCTTGGCATGATTTGGAAATTGATATTGTTTTGGAATGTACTGGAATTTTTGTGGACAGAGAGGGCGCGCAAAAGCATCTTTTGGCGGGAGCGAAAAAGGTCATTTTGTCTGCGCCACCCAAAGGCGACATCCCCGTGTATGTTTTGGGCATCAATGAACATGAATATGATTCAGCTGAAAACATCATCTCCAATGCTTCTTGTACGACTAATTGTTTGGCGCCGATGATCAAAGTTTTGGATGAGAATTTTGGTTTGGAAAAGGGTTTTATGACAACCACGCATGCTTATACTAATGACCAACGCTTGCAAGATTTGCCACACAAAGATTTGCGTCGCGCACGCGCGGCTGCTCTCAATATCATTCCAACATCAACTGGCGCCGCCAAGACCGTTGGCTTGGTGATGAAGCATTTGGCTGGAAAGCTAGACGGAATTTCATTGCGTGTACCAACACCGGTGGTTTCCGTGGTGGACTTCATTTGTGTTTTGAAAAAAGATGTGACAGTGGATGAAATAAATGATGCTTTTCGGACTGCGGCACAAGGTGAATTGAAAAATATTTTAGCGGCTGAAGAAGGCGAATTGGTTTCTATGGATTTCAAGGGTAATCCAAATTCTTCAATTATTGACTTGCCGCTAACTATGGCCAATGGAAATTTGGTGAAAGTTGTGGGCTGGTATGATAATGAGTGGGGATATTCCAATAGATTGGTGGAGATGGCGGAATTTATTGGCAAGCAAATAAGCCAGTAAATTCAGTAAATATATTTTGTAAATAATTTATAATTTACATTTTTCAATTTCCAATAAATTTTCAATGAACAAAATTAAAATTTAAAAAATTTGATCATTGATTGAAAATTGTGAATTGATAATTGAAAATTTATTTTCTTATGTTTGACATCATAATAAAAAATGGGACACTGATTGATGGTAGTGGTAGGCCAATGTATCGAGCGGACATTGGTATTAAGGATGATCGGATTGCTAAGATTGGTGATTTGCACAATGAAAAAAGTGATTTAGAAATAGACGCATCGCAACGCTTGGTTTGTCCGGGATTTGTGGATGTCAACAATCACAGCGACACCTATTGGCAAATTTTTGCTAATCCAAAATTAGAAAGTCTAATCAATCAGGGTATCACCACAATTGTTGGTGGAAATTGTGGTGCCTCGTTGGCGCCACTTTTGGGTGCCAAAGCCATTTCTTCAGTGCAAAAGTGGGCCAATGTCAGTCAGACGAGTTTGGATTGGTTAACAGTGGAGGAATTTTTGGATGTAGTGGAAAAAAAGAAATTGTCTGTAAATTTTGCGACTTTGGTGGGACAGGCGACTTTACGTCGAAGTATTCTGGATGATGATATGCGAAATCTAAATTCCAAAGAAGTTGATTTCTTGGCCGGCAAGTTGGCCACCTCAATGAAGGATGGAGCTCTTGGAATGTCTTCAGGTTTAGTTTATTCCCATGCCAGAAGTACCACTACGGATGAGCTAGTAAATCTTGCGCAAACTATTGTGAAATATAATGGTGTCTATGTGACACATATGCGCAATGAAAATTCTGACATTGTTGCAGCGACTGAAGAGGCGATTGAGATTGCTAGAAAATCCAAAGTTAAATTGCACATTTCTCATTTGAAAGTGATGGGTGAAAAAAATTGGGGGATGATGGACGGCGTGCTGGATGCGATTTCTCGAGCCAATGAGGTTGGGCTGGATGTTTCTTTTGATGTTTTTCCATACACAAACACTGGCTCAGTGCTGTATACATTGCTACCTAATTGGGTAGTGGATGGAGGCAAAAAGATGATGCTCAGTCGCTTGAAAGATCCGGAGACTCGCGCCAAAGTTTTGGCTGACATGAGTGAATCGGGGATTGATTATTCAAAAATTGAAATTGCTATTTCTCCACTGAACAAAACTTTGGCGCGCCGAAAAATTTCTGAAATTGCGACTTCACAGGAAAAAACTATTGAAGACACGGTTATTGACATTTTGCTTGCGTCAGAAGGCCGTGTAATTATTTCCCTAGATGTTTTGAGTGAAGAAAATATTGCTAAGGCAATTGTGCATCCAGCTTCGATGATTTCTACGAATGGCTCTGGCTATGCTGACGCGCATGCAAAGACCGGTGAAATTGTACATCCAAGGAGTTTTGGAACTTTCCCAAGAATTTTTTCTAAATATGTTTTGGGTAAAAGAATCATCAGCTGGGAAGATGCAGTGAAAAAAATGACTTCTGTTCCAGCGCAAAAGTTTGGCATTGAAAGACGTGGTGAATTGAAAGAGAAATATTTTGCGGATATCGTGATTATCAACCGCGATGAAATTCGCGATATGGCTACACCGGAAAACCCGTATCAGTATAACAAGGGGATTGATTTCGTTTTGGTGAATGGACAGATTGCCTTGCAAGATGGTATATATAATAATGGTCGCAATGGCCGAGTAATTAGACGCTAGAGCCTATTCCTAATGTTAGGCAAAATTAATGAATATATCAGATTTAGACGGTAAAAAAATAACAGTCATGGGACTTGGCCTACATGGCGGTGGAGTTGGCACCGTGCGTTTTTTGCATGCCGCTGGTGCCATTTTGACTGTGACGGATATGAAATCAGAAGCACAATTGCAACCATCTTTGGAAAAATTGAAAGAGTTGCAAAATATTAAATATGTCCTAGGGAGACACGAGGTAGAAGATTTTTCACAAGCGGATATGATTGTGAAAACTCCGCCAGTTCCATGGACAAATGAATTCATCAAAATAGCTCTAGAAAAAAATATCCCAGTGGAAATTGATTCTAGTTTGTTTTTCAAATTGTGTCCCAATCAGATTATTGGGGTGACGGGGACGCGTGGCAAAACTACAACCGCGAGTTTGATTTATGAAATTTTGAAAACAGCTGGTAAAAATCCAATGAAAGTTGGAATTGGGCAGATTTCGGTTTTGGATAAATTGAACGAATTGCAAGCTGATTCAATTGTGGTTTTCGAACTTTCCAGTTGGCGACTAAGTGCGCTTGGGTGTCACAAATTGAGTCCAAAAATTGCTGTGGTGACCAACATCTATCCGGATCATTTGAACTATTATGCTTCGATGAAGGAATATGTAGCAGACAAGAAAAATATTTTTTTGAATCAATCAGCAGATGATATTTGTGTTTTGAATTGGGACAATGAAATGGTGCGTGAATTTGAGAAAGAAATTCCTGCGAAAATAATAAAAATTTCTATTACAGAAAAACCAGATGGAATGACAGTTTTTTTGCGAGATGGTCAGATTGTGATTAGAAATGAAACAGATGAAAAAAATATTCTAGCTATAGCTGAGATAAAAATAAAAGGCGAGCATAATCTAGCTAATATTCTGGCAGCCGTGGCGGTCGCGCATGGGATGGGAATTGAGGATGCAAACATTGCTAAGGCTATCGTAGAGTTTTCTGGCTTGCCACATCGCTTGGAATTTGTGAAAGAGATTGATGGTGTGAAATATTACAATGATACAGCCGCCACTTCACCAGAGGGTGCCATTGCTGGCATCAATTCTTTTTCAGAGAAAATAGTTTTGATTGCGGGCGGGTCGGACAAGAATTTAGATATGACACAGTTGGCCAAGGAAATTCATGAAAAAGTTATGGCCGTTGTTTTTCTAGCAGGCGCGGCAACTGATAAAATAATTTCAGCCATGCAAATGCAAGACAGTAAACAGGATTTCATTATTGCCAATTCAATGCTGGATGCAGTAGTGGAAGCTCGTAAATTGGCTTCTGCTGGCGAAGTTGTTTTGCTTTCGCCAGGGTCAGCTAGTTTCGGTTTATTCCTGAATGAATTTGATCGAGGAGATAAGTTCAAGGAAGCAGTTGAGATTGTGAAATAGAAAAAATTTTCAAAAATAAAACACCTTCTGAATTGAACGTGAATAAGAACCGATGTGTGAGTTAACAGATTATTTTTGTTGCATGCGTAGTTTTCTTTCTTCTTCGGCTAATGCTTTGATGATTTCATCCATATTGCCTTCTAGGATATCATGAATGTTGCTCCAATTTTGCTTGATGCGATGATCAGTGATGCGGTCTTGGGGGAAGTTGTAGGTGCGGATTTTTTCACTGCGATCACCGGTTCCGATTTGGTCTCGTCGCGCGTCACCCAATTCTTTGGCGCGGCGATCTTCTTCCAATTGCAAAAGGCGAGAACGTAAAACTTTCATCGCTTTTTCTTTGTTCTTGATCTGTGATTTTTCATCTTGGCAGGAAACGATGAGTCCGGTTGGGATGTGAGTCAAACGCACCGCACTTTTGGTGGTGTTGACAGATTGTCCGCCCGGACCAGATGAGCAAAATGTGTCTACGCGAATGTCGTTGTCATCCAGTTTGAAATCCATTTCTTCAGCTTCTGGCAAAACAGCCACCGTGGAAGTGGACGTGTGCACGCGACCATTTTTTTCAGTTTCTGGGATTCTTTGCACGCGATGCACGCCTGATTCAAATTTCATTTTTCCATAGACGCCAAAACCGTTGATTTCGAAAGTGACTTCTTTATAGCCACCCACACCATTGACATTGGAATTGAGCAAAACTACACGCCAACCATTTTTTTCAGCCAAGCGGGAATACATACGAAAAAGCTCAGCAGAAAATAAGGCGGATTCATCTCCACCCGCGCCGGCGCGAATTTCCACGATGATGTTTTTGTCATCATTGGGATCTTTGGGAATGAGTAATTCTTCCAAATCTTTTTCCAGTTGTTCTTTTCTTTGTGCCAATTGAACATTTTCTTCCATTGCCATTTGTTTCATTTCGGCATCCTCATCAGTGTTAATGAGTCCAGCATTGTCTCGCATATTTTTTTCAATTGTCTCTATTTCCTGAATAAGGTTGATTGTTTCAGATAATTCAGCTTGCCGTTTGCCAAGTTGAACCATTTTCGGCATGTCAGAAAGTAACTCAGGCGAATTGAGCTGAGTTTCGATTTCGGCATATTCTTTTTTGACTTCTAGCGCAATCGGATTCATGATTTTTTGTGATTTTAAAATACGGAGATTGCTAACAGGCTCCGAGTAGATTATACTTCATTAAAGGTAAAAAGTCAAAGTTAATGGTGAAAAATAACCCAAAAATTGAAATCTTAGAAAATCCTTTGGCAATCTTGGAATCCACGGAGATTTTGAATGTGCTCAAAAAGCATTGGATTGCCAACCATGAAAATTTGACTAACCCAGAAAATTTCGTGGAAGAGTTTTTTGCGGAGATTCAAAGTATTGATTCAAGTCGAGAAATCAATAAATTATATCAGAAGAAACTGAAGAAATATCGGGATAATATTTTAGATTTGGGCAAGCCGGGAGATATGTTCCTGGAAATTATTGAACATGATTTGCAAAATGTGGAAACGGTGTTGGATTTTGGGTGTGGCAAGTTGGCGTTTTTAAAAAACATTGCCGAAAGCAACGCGGAAGTTAGGAGGTTGATTGGCGTGGATTTGAAAAGTCAGCCGGTTTTGGATTGTCTTGATTCTCGCATTGAATTTCATCGAAGTTTGAATGAAGTGGCAAATGCTTCAGTTGATGTGGTGACAATCAAATTAGTCTTGCATCATTTGGAAAGTGAACAAAAGGCACAAGAAATTTTTACAGAATTGAGACGAGTCTTGAAATCAGGTGGAAAATTGATTGTTTTTGAGGAATCTTTTACCGATGCAAACCATGGCGTCGAAGAGATTGAAAACTATCTGGCTAAATTCAATTTGAAATTGTCAGAAGTGACCGTTGATTTTCTGCAACTATCTAGGGAATGTAAAATTAAATTTTTGTTTATCAATGATTGGTTGATGAATCTGCAAAATGTTTACATGCCTTGGACGATGCAGTATAAATCCATGGAAGAGTGGCGAGACTTGATTGTATCAGTTGGTTTTGTTGAAAAAGAATCTCATTTCCTAGGTGCCATCAAGCATCGTAAACGAAAGCAGGGAATGACTGCAATTCTAACTTTTTTCTGACACACAGATAAAGTTACACGGAAAATGACAGACCCTATTTTTATGAAACAAAAATAATGAGCAAGCAAAAAACTCATCCTTGCGAGTTTTTAGAAGATTGTTATTTTCGCCTCAGGAATAATATTTTTCAGATTTGTTTCGAGGTTGTCAGATTGGGTAATGCAATAGGGCGTTTCAAGTTTTTGATTGTTGATAGAGAGAAAAATTTTCAGGGTGCCGGCTTCGCAATGGTCGAAGTATTGCGAAAGTTTTTTGAGGACATCTTGCTGCGCATTGCTTGGCAAAGTTATAATCATTTTGGTGGCATTTGCCTTTGGTTCTGACACCTTTTCATTGAATTTGCGCGTAGCTAGAATGCGACTGAATTTTTCCACTTCGGCTTGGTTGATGACAGTGGCAGTGTCACACAGGATTTTGAAATTGCCATCCTTATCGGAAATTTTTCCGCTTACCAATACAACCTTGTCTTCTTCCCAAACAGATCCAGTTGCATCCAGAACTTTTGGAAAGACTAAAATTTCCATAGCCGCATCAGTGTCTTCAATGGTCACAAACAACATTGTTTTTTGGGTTTTCAAATAGATTTTGTGAATTTTAGAAATCACTCCACCTACATTGATGTTTTGTCCAACATGTGAGGAATTTATATCTTTAATTGGCACGCCCATAGTCGCAAAGTAGTCTTTGTATTCTCGCGCGGGATGATCACTGATATAGAGTCCCAGCAGTTCTTTTTCCCAACTCAGGCGCTGTTTTTTGGTGGCGGTCTCACATTCAATCATAGCAATTTCTGGCAAGGCAATTTCTGTGGCGCCAAAAAGACTACCTTGTTGTGAATTCAAGTTTTTTTGAAAAGTCTTGGAATGAGAAATGATGTTTTCAATTGAAGCCACTACCTGATTCCGCTCAGCAATGCCTTCTAGAGCACCAACTTTGGCCAGAGCCTCAATAGATTTTTTATTCAAATCCTTAGTTTGCACTCTTTCCACAAAATCAGTGAGTGACTTGAATTTGCCACCTCTTTTTCGCTCGATCACAATTTCATGCGCCACATTGTGTCCAACATTTTTGATGGCGTTGAGTCCAAAACGAATTCTTGATTGCTTCGTTTGTTCATCAACAATCACGGCAAATTCTTCAAAACTTTCATTGATGTGCGGTGCCATGACTTCAATGCCCATGTCGCGACATTCAGAAACTTCGATGGCGACACGATCAATTTTGTCTTGATCGGAAGTGAGCAGTGCCGCCATAAATGGCGCTGGAAAATGCGCTTTCAAATAGGCGGTTTGATAGCCAATGAGTCCATAGCAAGCGGCGTGAGAGCGATTGAATCCATAACCAGCAAATGGTTCAATATATTCAAAAACTTTTTCACCAATTTTGCGATCCACTCCTTGTGTCACACAGCCCTCAATGAATTTTATTTTTTGCTCAGCAATCAGGGCAAAAATTTTCTTACCCATAGCTTTACGCAAAACATCCGCTTCACCCATAGAGAAGCCCGCCAAGTCGCGTGCAATTTGCATAACCTGTTCCTGATAGACAGCTACACCATAAGTTTTTTTGAGAATCGGTTCCAAATTGGGATGTAGATAGGACATTTTTTTCTCACCATGTTTTCTGGCAATGAAGTCGGGAATCCAATCCATTGGTCCGGGGCGATAAAGAGCCACCATAGCAATAATATCTTCCAATTCAGTGGGTTTCAAGAGTTTCAAATATCTTTTCATGCCAGAACTTTCTAACTGAAAGACACCAGTAGTTTCCGCTCGTTGCAAAAGCTCAAAAGCTTTGAGGTCATCCAATGGGATGGTGTCGATATCCACTTCAATGCCTTCTAATTTTTTAACAATGCGCAAAGTGTTTTGAATGATGGTGAGATTCTTGAGTCCCAAAAAGTCCATCTTGAGGAGTCCAATTTTTTCCACGAAACTGGATTTAGTTGAAGATGAATATTGCGTTACAGTCCCGCCATTTTCGCCAGTCTTGGTGATATTTTGCAAGGGAGTATATTCCGTCACAGGCTCCTTGGTAATCACCACTCCACAAGCATGCATCGAAGCATGACGAATCACACCCTCCAAGCGTTTGGCGCTATCAATCAATTTTTTGGCGCTGGGATCCATGCCATAGAAATCTTTAAATTCTTTGGATTCTTCCAAAGCTTCTTCAATAGTGGAAAATTGTGGAATGAGCTTGGCTGTTTTGTCACAAAAATCATAGGGAATGCCCAAAGCGCGTCCAGCATCTCGCACAGCGGCGCGTGCAGCCATAGTTCCAAAAGTGATGATTTGTGCTACGTGATCGTTGCCATATTTTCGACGTACATATTGTAAAACATCGTCGCGTCGGTCATCAGCAAAGTCCATATCAACATCGGGCATGGAAACTCTTTCAGGATTTAAAAATCTTTCAAAAAGCAGATCATATTTGATTGGATCAATATTGGTAATTCCAACTAGATAGGAAACGAAACTGCCGGCGGCGCTGCCACGACCCGGACCAACCACAATGCCTTGGCTACGAGCCCAGTTAGTGAAATCTTGTACAATCAAAAAGTATGAAGCATAACCAGTTTTTTCAATAACACTCATTTCATAATCCATTCGGTCACGATGAATTTTGGTCACGTCGTCACCAAATCGCTTGATCAAACCATCTTCGCAAAGTTTTTCCAAATAGGTTTGGGCAGTGAAGCCTTCAGGGAAATCAAAATGGGGGAGTTGAGTTTCACCGAGTTTGATTTCCAAATTGCATTTGTCCACAATTTCTTGAGTGTTGGCCAATGCTTCGGGAATGTAGGCAAAATGCTCAGCCATTTCCTCAGGGCTTTTTAGATACAATTCGAAATCCATCAGATTCATACGATCAGCCTCATCAACTTTGCGATTGGTTTGGATACACAAAAGAATGTCTTGAATTTCAGCATCTTCCTTCTTGATATAGTGAATATCATTGGTGGCCACAACTTTGATATCGAGTTTTTTGCCCAGTTCAATGAGTCCGCGATTGGCGACTTCTTGATTGGGATATTTGGGATGATGTTGAATTTCAAAATAGAAATCACCCTTGCCAAAAATATCTTGATATTCCAATGCCAACTCTTCGGCCTTGGCCAGATCACCCATAATGATATGAGCAGGCACCTCGCCTTGCGCGCAAGCTGAAAGACCAATGAGGCCTTCAGAATATTTGCGCAAAGTTTGGCGATCGATACGTGGCTTGTAATAGAAGCCTTCGAGATGAGCAATGGTGATGAGGCGCATTAAATTTTTGTAGCCCGCTTCGTTTTTGGCGAGGATAATCAAATGGAATCTTTTTTTGTCTTCCGCTGTTGGATTTTTGCTGTGCAGGTCATTACTTGTCACATAAAATTCACAACCAATAATGGGCTTGATGCCACGTTCTTTGGCTTTGATATAGAACTCAATGGCGCCATAAAGAACTCCATGATCAGTGATGGCCAAAGAATCCATACCCAACTCTTTGGCATGATCAAGAAGTTTGTCGACCTTAGCTAGGCCGTCGAGAAGGGAATAATGAGTGTGGACATGAAGATGCGTGAATTTCATATTTTTTATTCTAAATCTCATAGCTCTGATCGCTCAATGAGTTTTGCAGATTAGAAAAATTATATTTTTTTAAGAGTTTGTATTGTTTTTTGAGTATAACATAATCAATCGATTTGATAAATAGGCTCGCAGTAACTCATCCAAAATCTAATGATTGCCCTAGTCGATTTATCATTTAAAATCTAATCTTGGAGATAGCTAAACAATTAAGGCTATCTCCA
>LBXA01000021.1 GCA_000995125.1 Candidatus Moranbacteria bacterium GW2011_GWA2_39_41
ATTTTTTAATATTTGATAGATTAATTGTTAGAATCCTAGGTTTTTTATTTGAAAAATCGAAAGGGCTCATCATTAGATTTTTAAATGAGGTATCACGTCCAGATGAATGTAGAGACGCCCTGACGGGGCGTCTCTACGATAGATGCATAATTAAACCTCCCGGTTCAACATATAATCAGCGATGCCTAATAGAAAGTCTTTGGCCTCGTTGGTGATTGACACTTTTTGTATTTTTTCTTTAGCTTCAAAAATTAACTTTTCAGCTAAATCTTGTGCATATTTTAGTGAGCCTGTTTCTATTATAACTTGCCTAAATTCCTCGAGGTCTTTTTTAGTCAGCTTGCTATTGCCCAAACATCTTTTTAAAATTTCTTTCTGTTTCTTATTGGCTTTTTCAAGAGCTTTGGCTACCAAGATAGTTTGCTTGCCCTGTCGCACATCTGATCCGACTGGCTTGCCAGTTTTGCCAACTGAGCCAAAAACACCCAAGATATCATCTTGAATTTGAAAAGCAATACCCGCCGGAATTGAATAGGCGCTTAAAGATTGCAGAAATTTATTGTCAGCTCCAGCCAAAATCGCCCCTAGATGCAATGGGCCTTCAATGGTATATTTCGCAGTTTTGTTTTCATACATCCGCATAATCTCTTTTTCCGTGGCTCGACCGCGATTTTCAATCATCACATCCTCTGTTTCACCGATAATAGTGAAAGAGACAATGTCTTGCATACGATGCAAAACCCTGATTATCAATTCTGGAGCAAATTTTGATTCAAACAAAATTCGATTGCCCAAGCTATTGATCATGTCACCAATAATGATGGCCATTGAATTTCCAAAATGCGCCGCATCTTTATTTTTGAAATATCTTTTAGCTATTTGCGCATAATGAACATGAGTAGTTTTCACTCCATGACGAAGTTCATCTTGATCAATAATGTCATCATGCATCAAGAGATAGGAATGAATCAGTTCAATACTAGCGCTCGCTTCAATGATTTTTTTTCTTTCTTTGCCACCAGCTGCCAAATAGCCATAATAGATGAAAGCGGCACGTGCCCTTTTGCCACCTGACATAGTGATCTTGCGAGCATATTTGATGGCATCAACCATATTTTCATCTACTTTAGAATTTTCAGTAATGACTCGATCAAAAAAAGCGTCCAGCACTGGATCGACTTTCTGTTTATATTCCGCTAGCGCTCTTTTTGCATCCACAAAATTTATCTTATGACATAGTTATAAAATATGTAGCCTCAAGGGGAATCGAACCCCTGTTACCAGGATGAGAACCTGGCGTCCTAGCCGCTAGACGATGAGGCCCTATAAGCATTTTGAGTCTAAAACTAGTTTACACGAGTTACAAAAAAAATCAAAGATTATCCTAACACTCAATTTAACTTTGTATGTCAAAAAGTTATCCACACCCTTATATCGACCTAGAAAACCCAGTAGTTCGCCATTTTTCAGTTTGGCGACATAAAAGTTTTTTTGCCTGCGTTGGATCAGACATCACTTCCTCAACAAGCTTTTCCATCCGCATGCCTTGCGAGCCCTTTACTAAAATCAAATCGCCTGTCTGCATAATTTCTCGCAATTTCTTACCAGCTTCATCTGGACTCTCGAAATAAAAAATGTTTTTGACTGGAAAATTATTTTTTTCCAATTCTTCTCCAGCCTTTTTCATCCTTTTCCCTACTGCCAAAAAAATATCGCCACCAATTGCAATAAATTTATCACCTAAAGATCTATGCCCGTCCTTAGATTCATCACCTAATTCCAACATATCTCCCAAGACTGCGATTTTTCTATTTGATTTAATCTCGCCTAAGGCTTCCAATGCGGCTACGGATGAGGTTGGTGAAGAATTATATGTATCATCAATTATATGCGTATTTTTAATGCCGGACAATAGGTTCATACGTCCAACTGGCGAAGAAAAGTTTTCCAAGGCTGATCCCGCTTCAACCAGATTGATGCCGAAACCATCACCAATTGATACTGCTGCCAGAACGGCATAAATTTGATGTTTGGCTAAAATATTGTTCAGACGAACTGGGATAGTTGTGCCCTTGTAATTTAGCTTGAAACTCAAACCTTTCAAATCACCTATTTGTCCTGCGCAACCTAGACACACATCACTAGCTCGCATTTCTGCCTGATCTGAAAAACCAAAAGTGATTGCGTTGCATTTTATTTGATTTTTGAGTTTTGCCACAAACTCATTATCAGCATTCAAAACTGCCAATCCCTTTTCATCCAATTCTTTGACCAGTATGCCTTTTTCTTTGGCCACACCTTCAATGTTTTTGAAATATTCTACATGACTATATGAAATGTCTGTAATCACACCGGCATTTGATTTAATAAAACTAGTCAGATATTGAATGTCGCCAGGTCGGTCAGCTCCCATTTCCAAAACCAAAATTTCCGGATACTCAATCGGCGCAAGCATAATCCATAGCCACCTCAGAAAAACCAAAAACCAACCCAACAAAGAACTCTCGCCACTAGTTGCTCCAATAATGGTCAATGGCAAGCCAATCTCATTGTTATAATTTTTCTCCGTCCTTCTGACGCGAAATTTGCTCGCTAACACCGCCGAAATAGCTTCTTTAGTTGAAGTCTTGCCAACTGAACCCGTGATGCTGATGATTTTTGGATTATATTTTTTCAAAACCAAAATAGCTGCCACACGCAAAATTTTCTGCAAAATCAATATTCTTTTGGATTTTTCATTTATCATTTTTTTGAGTATGTCATTCCCATGAAAATGGAAATCTAGTATCTAAGCTTTGTGACTAGATTCCGGATCTCTTGACCTTAGGCCTTACGGACGAGGCAAGGTCGGAATGACAAGTTGATTATCTTTTCTTATCTTTCTTAATTTCTGCAACTTCTGGTTTCGCAACCGTTGTAGCTGCGGCTTCAGCATCTTCTTTTTTAAATTGAGTCAAGGTGTGCGTTTGATTGAAATCATCTAGATTTTTTTGCGTATATTCTTCCGTTGGCTCAATATCATAATATTCTAACAAAAATTTCATTAATTCTCCAAAGGCTGGCGCGGCACTCGACTCTGCCCATTCTACATTTCTTGGATTGTCCAATTTAACTATAATTGTGAATTTAGGATCATTGATTGGCGCAAATCCTCCAAAAGAGCCTGTAGACTTTCCTTCTGAATAGTTTTTAGTTTCTGCATCCACAATTTGTGCTGTTCCAGTTTTACCGCCTATCAAGAATCCTGGCACATCAGCTCTTTTTCCATGACCTTTGACTGCTACACTGCGTAAAATCTGCGCTGTTTGCATAGCTGCTTTTTGTGAAATAACTCGACGCACCTCCTGTGGTTTAATTTTTTCTTCTCGACCATCACCATAAACTATCTTATCCACAATTTGTGGTTTCAGCAATATTCCACCATTTGCGATAGAACTATAAGCTGAAGCTAGCTGAATCGGCGTGACAGTGATACCTTGCCCGAAAGACGCTGTGAAAAATTGAATATCACTTTTAAGATTTTTTAAATTATTAATGTTTCCTCTGGATTCACCAATAAGCTCTATGCCTGTTTGTTCACCAAAACCAAATCTTTTCACATAATCAGCAAAATTTTTATTCCCCAATAATTTTTCGACATAAATCACACCAGTATTTAACGATTTTTCCAAAACCTCAGTCATCGTCTGCACGCCATTAGCTTTCAGATCTGAATTTCTAATTGTATAGCCTGCCTCATTCACAGATCCAGTATCCGTATAAGTTGTGTCAGGCGTAATTTTTTCACTATCCAGTCCCGCTGCAATGGTGAAAGTTTTGAAAACACTGCCAGATTCGTAAGCATCATTTACAGCTGGATTACGAAATGCATTGATATTTTCAACTTTCGCATAATCATTTGGATTAAATGTTGGGAAGTTCGCCATGGCTAATATTTTTCCCGTAGTTGGTTCCATTACCGTGATATTGCCGCCATCAGCACCATATTTTTCAACTGCATTTTTAATAATTCTTTCAGTTTGATATTGAACAATATGATCAATTGTCAAAAAAATAGTATTGCCATTTCTCGCTTCAGTTATTTCTTTTTGTCCCACGCCAATCCAACTTCCAGAAGCATCCCTTTCATGAAAAAGTGAACCTTCCACACCCTTCAAATCTTCATCGAAATATGCCTCCAATCCATAGCGACCACCCAGAGCATCATCTTTCCAGCCTACAAAACCAAGGACATTAGATGCTAATTCATTTGAAGGATAATAACGGTAACTCTCCTCTGACAAATGAATGCCTTTTAATTTCAAATTCTTAATTCCGTCAATCTCTTCATCACTTAGTCTATGTTTCAAGGACTCATAGGCATCATCCTCTTTTTCAAATTTTTCTTTAAGCTCTAGCGCGTCTATTTGCAAGATTGACGCGATAGCACTGGCTGCATCAGATGGATTTTCAATTTCTTTCGGAACAGCATAGGCCATCTTAGTTTCTCGATTGACTGCGGCTGGATAAATTCCACTCTTGTCTTGCATAAAGATCTCGCCACGATTTGGAATTAAATTCTGAAAAAAGGAATGTTGTCCATCAGCCAAAGATCGATATTGTTCACGTTGCACGAACTGCAAAGCATAAAAACGGAACAGAAACACAATAACTATCGCGAAAAACACAGAAGTTAGCAGGTAGATTCTCCAATTTTCTATATCTCCGGAGCTTTTTTTGTTTATAAACATAGGATTATTTCATCGCCACTGGACCATCAATTTCTACGTAAGTTACATCATTTGAATTGACTAGATTTAAATCTTGTGAAGCTTTTTCAATATTATACATTGAACGCAACTCCACTTCACGAATTTCCATTTTTTTACTTTCTTTGCTTAAATCTTTAACTTGTTTTTCCAAATCACGAATTTCATAACCTTTGGTCGCAATATCATTCACTTGATACAAGTAGGCTGCGCCACCAATACCAATGCAAAACACTATCACAAATACCAAAGACACTAGATTCAGATTAGCACTGCCAGCGTTGAATGATTTTTTCTGACTCAAGAAAAGTTTTTTTGGCACAGCACAAAAAGCTCCAATGCTGTAGTTCGAATTTCGCCGCAAACGAGCATTCTTCAAGCTCGAGGCGGATTTATTTAGAATCAAAACTCGCGACATTTATTTTCAGCCCCCTGACAATAAATTGTTTGTTTATTTTTGCCCTGTTAAATTGGCCTTTGGCCTACTCGCCTATGGCGAGTATTTAACAGGGTAAATTTTTTTTGTTTTTTTATCCCGTTAAATTCTGTCTCCGTAGTGGACAGACCAGCGTAGCTGGCTATTTAACTGGGATTATAATTTTTCACAAACTCTCAGCTTGGCACTGCGTGATCTCGGATTTTCGGCAACTTCCTCAACGCTTGGCTCAACTGGTTTTTTTGTGATGATTTTGACTTTCGCAACCTGGCCGCATTGGCAAATTGGAAAATCAGCTGGACAAATGCATCCCCTTGCATGTGACCGAAATATATCTTTAACTATTCTGTCTTCTAGCGAATGAAATGAAATGATGGCCAATCGTCCGCCCGGATTCAATACTTCAATTGCTTGCGGAATGAATTTTTCTAGCACATCCAACTCATGATTGACTTCAATGCGCAGTGCCTGAAATGTTTTTGTCGCCGGATGCAGTTTGCCGTGTTTGAATTTTTCTGGAATCGCAGTATTGATGATTGTCACCAATTCAGTAGTTGTTTCGATTTCCTTGTTTTTGCGCGCGTCCACAATTCGCTTGGCAATGAGGCTGGCAAATCTTTCTTCGCCAAAATTTTTGATAAGCCGACTCAGCTCGCCTTGTGAATAGGTGTTGACGACAATCTTAGCTGACAATTGCCCTTCACGATCAAGTCGCATATCCAACGGCGCGTCTTGCAAAAAACTCATGCCAATGTCCGTGTCTTCCAATTGCATGGAGGAATATCCCAGGTCAGCCAGAATCGCATCTACTTTTTCAATTCGCAAATCTGTCAAAACATTTTTCAGATTAGCAAAATTGTCTTTGACCAAAA
Source organism: Candidatus Moranbacteria bacterium GW2011_GWA2_39_41 (assembly GCA_000995125.1). Classification (GTDB taxonomy): domain Bacteria; phylum Patescibacteriota; class Minisyncoccia; order Moranbacterales; family UBA2206; genus UBA2282. The sequence continues at coordinate 6,057 of LBXA01000021.1, forward strand.
TCACCTGCTCAGCAGAATTTTTCTGTCGAAAATTTTCCACTGCCACTGCGTCCTGATCGATACCAATGAGCTTTCCACTTCTGCCAATTATATTTAACATGCCAATGCTGTGTCCGCCTCCCCCCAGAGTGGCGTCCACAGCAATGGACTCAGATTTCAAATTTAGTCTGTCTATACTTTCTTTCAACAAAACCGGCTTATGACTTACCATTTTAGAATTTACAATCTTCAATTTACAATTTACATTCAATTTACAATTTCCAATTTTTAAATTTTGAAAATTAAGTTATTGAAAATTCATTGAAAATTGATCATTGATAATTGGAAATTAATCTTAATACACTCCTAACTTCCCCAGCTGTTCTGCAATCTCATCTGAATTTTTCTCAGCGCCTTTCTTGTAGGCATTCCATTTCTTTTCATCCCAAATTTCTAAACGATTATACAGTCCCGCGATCACCACATTCTTGGCCAGCCCTGCATAAACTTTCAAATAATCTGGAATCAAAATTCTGCCTTGTTTATCCACATCCACGTCCACCGCTCCGGCCAACATCAAGCGCGTGAAACTTCGGGTGCCAGATTCTCCTACTGGTAATGTTCCCAACTTACTTGCCAATTCTTCCCAAGCCCTCATTGGATAAACAAATAAACATTTATCCAGTCCGCGTGTCACCACAACTTTGTTTTTCAACTCGACTCGAAACTTGCTTGGCACTGCCAATCTTTTTTTCTCGTCAATCAAATGTTGATATTCACCGATGAACAACTTTTTATTGTGAGGAACAAAAGTCAAAAATAAATTCTGCCTTTCCCCCACTATCTACCACTTCTATTATCTTACTCCCTATTTTACTCCACTCACCCACATTGGCAAGGGCGAGTTATCCACACCCCACTAGCCCTTGCACGGTGTGCGATATAATTGTATAATTTATGTATAAAATAAAAACAAATCAACCTTGTTAAATACAGCTACGCTGGTTCTGCCTAGAGCAGAATTTAACTGGGTAAACAAAAATAAAATGACTGAAGAAAGAGATTCACACAGCTTGCCTGCCGACAGGCAGGAAAATATTTCTGACAAAGTTCAGGCTTTGCGCGAGATGATTTATAATTCCGAAAAGAGTTTACAATCCGCTAAGGCAATGCTTTTGCAATTGGAAGGCAAAAAAAAAGTTGGTCGCAAGAAAAAGATGGAAGATGATGAAGAAGGCCGAGTCATCGAAGGAACTTTCGATGGTCAGATTATGCTAGGCACTGACGACAAACAATATCCCGTGCCAGCCAACTATGCTTCGAAATCAAAATTGATTGAGGGTGATATGCTGAAATTGACCATCACACCGGACGGATCATTCATCTATAAGCAAATTGGACCAATTGAAAGAACACGCCTAATTGGAATCGTGAATCAAGATGAAGATGGAAACTATTTCATCATCGCCAACGGCAAACCATACCGCGTACTTTTGGCTTCTGTCACCTATTTCAAAGTTGAACCAGGTGATGAAGTGACCTTGGTGACTCCAAGAGACATTGACTCAGATTGGGCATCCATTGAAAATGTCATTCAAAAAGGCAGCGCCATGCGCAGTTTCGCTTCAATGAAAGCCAAGGAAAGAGACACTGACATTGACGATATTATCAATGACAAAAAACCTAGCACACCAATTGAAGTTGCAACCGAGCCAGAGCACCAATCAACCAGCAAGGAAGATTTTTCAATTATCGATGAATGGGCTCCAGACATCGAAGAGCTTCGTCGTGAACTTAACAAACCTCTAAACGAATAAATATGTTTCAGAATTTTTTTGAGCGATTCCCATTCATCAAGCAATTCGCTAAATTTTTTGTGGTTGGAGTGATGAACACTGGTGTAGACTTTGTTATTCTCAATATCCTAATGTACACTACCGGACAAAATTCTGGTGTGCCATATGCTTTTTTCAAGGGGCTTTCATTTCTAGCCGCCGTTACTTTGAGTTATTTCATCAACAAACATTGGACATTTCAAGACAAATCTACTGAAAACAATGACAAGAAATTCTATCAATTTATCCTGGTTAGTATTGTAGGCGCATTTATCAACATAATTGCAGCCACACTGGTAGTCACTTTCATCAAACCACTAATCCTGTTGCCCATTTCTGGCATCATCTGGGGCAATATTGGCGCTCTCTGTGGCAGCGCTTCTGGACTCATCTGGAACTTCATTGGCTACAAATTCATAGTCTTCAAAAAATAGCCAAATTTTTCTATAAATACATCGTAGAGACGGATTGCAATCCGTTTCTACACGTGTTTGGCCAACAATCTTCTTAATGCTACAATAGCTTCATAACCTTAGAAATCATTATGTCTGCAACTCTATATAGAAAATATCGACCAAAAAACTTCTCAGAAATAATCGGACAAAAACATATTGTCCAGACTCTTTCCAATGCCATCAAAAACAATCGCATCGGCCAGGCCTATCTTTTCACTGGTCCACGTGGCACTGGCAAAACCTCGATTGCTCGCATTTTGGCCAAGACCGTCAATTGTACCGATTTGAAAAACGCCGTGACTTGCGAGAAATGCCGCAACTGCCAAATGATTGCTGAAAACAAATCTCTCGACATCATTGAAATTGATGCGGCTTCCAACACCGGCGTAGACAACATTCGTGAATTGCGGGAAACCATCAGCTTGCCACCCACGGCTTTGAAATATAAGGTTTACATTATTGATGAAGTTCACATGCTTTCCACTGGCGCTTTCAATGCTCTGTTGAAAACTTTGGAAGAACCGCCAGCGCATGTGATTTTCATTTTGGCCACCACAGAAATTCACAAAGTACCCGCCACTATTCTTTCGCGCTGTCAGCGTTTTGATTTCACCCGCTTGCCAATTGAAAATATCATTGAAAAATTGACTTTGATTGCCAAGGCAGAAAAAATCAACATTGATGCTGATTCACTAGAGATGATAGCCATTGCTGCCGAAGGTGGCATGCGTGATGCTGAGAGTCTTTTTGGACAAATCATTGCCCTAGAAGACAAAAATATCACCGCCAAAGAAGTGGAAGAAATTTTGGGCACCACCGATCGCAAATTCTCCTCTGAAGTGGCTGGCATGATTTTGGTCAAAGATGCCACCGGCGCCATTGCCAAAATCAATGAACTTTTGAACAATGGTTATGACCTGCAAATTTTCACCAAATCCCTCATCAACTACACTCGCCAATTGATGCTGTTGAAAATCAATCCCGAACTCAAAAACAATTTTTCCTATGAAGCTACCCAAGATCAAATCAAAACCATGACGGCACAAATTGAAAAAGCTGAGCTGCCAGCCATCATCTTAACCTTGAATCTTTTGCTCGAAGCACAAAATAAAATTGCCGCTTCGATGTTGCCCCAGTTGCCATTGGAAATTGCCATCATCCGCGCCACTCACACTTTTCCAGCCAATTCAACCAACTACACAACTCAGGAAACCAAGGGTAATATCAACTTGCACGTGAGCACACAAAACATTCAGACTCCGCCAATGTCTGCGCCTATGCAAACGGAGGAAGTTGCCACTGTTCCAGAAATGCCTATTGTTGAGCAAATCTTGCCTGAAGGCGACACAGACCTACATACAGTGAAAAGTAACTGGAAAAGACTCCTAACTGAAATCAAAAGCCACAATCATTCCTTGGCCGCTCTTTTGGCCTCCAATTGGCAAGCCATCTCAGTAGCCGGCAACGAAATCACTTTGGCCACTCCCTATGATTTTTACAAGGAAAAATTGAATGATCACGCCAACAAGTTGACAGTCGAGTCAGTTCTTGGTAAAATTTTAGGGTTGCAAATTCGTCTGAAAATCGTCACCTACAAAGAAGCAGGAATCGTTGAAACTCCAAAAATGCCAGAAGTTGAAGCCTCAGACGACACACCAGGCGAACAAAATTCACTCCTGAGCTCCGCTATGGAAATTATGGGAGCGAAAGTTGTGACGGAAGAATAACAAGTTGACAGATTCGAACCACGGATATATCATATATACATAACATCTGTGGTTTTTATATGCTAAAAAAAGAAACGGAAAAACAACTTGCAATTCAGCTACGGCAACAAGGATTGACCTATGCTGAAATTATGAGCAAAGTGAACATTGCTAAGTCAACATTATCTGTCTGGCTCAAAGATGTTGGAATTGCAAAACCACAGACACAAAAACTGACACTGCGACGCAAGTTGGCACAGATTAAGGCCAGTGAGACATGCAGAAACATTCGAATTGAAAAAGAAAAAGATATTATAGAATTGGCCAAGCAAGAGATTGGAAATATTTCCAAAAAAGAGTTAAAATTAATTGGTGCTATCCTCTATTGGGCTGAGGGGTCAAAGCAAAAGAAGCATAATGTTTCTCAGCGGGTTTCTTTTGGAAATTATGACCCAAAAATGGTATTATTATTTGATAGATGGCTTCGAGAGATTTGTTGCCTAGATACGAAAGATTTGGTTTATTGCATATATATCCACAAAACAGCCGACAAAGAAAAAGCTAGATTGTTTTGGGAGAAATTATTGAAAGTCAGGATTGAAAAGATATATTTCAAAACCCACAATCCGAAAACAAACAGAAAGAATGTTGATGATGATTACAATGGCCTACTCAGAATTGATGTCAGTCGAAGCACAGATTTGAATAGAAAAATCAACGGTTGGATTCAAGGAATCATTGAAAATTTAAAAATATAAAGTTTCTTCCTAAAGTTGGGGAATAGCCAAGCGGTAAGGCAGTGGATTTTGGTTCCACGATCGGGGGTCCGAATCCCTCTTCCCCAACTTTGTGCGGAAAATTAGGTTTTGGTTTTTGGAGGCCTCGGCGCTGTGCGCCGAAACATTGAAATCCGCCAGGATTTTCCAAGCGTTTTTGAAATCGAAAAAGAGCGTACGGTCGGAAATTTGAAAGTTCGTCGAACCGATTATGACTCTTTTGCTCAAAAGCTTTCAGTTTTTCAGAAATTTCAATCTTGTGATTGAGGATTTTTTGTTTTTTGGCGTTGTATTCGTCTTGTGAAATTGATTTTTCTAAAATCATATCCAAAAGCGAATCCAGTTTTTCTTCAACTTCTCGCATCTCATCTTTCCATTTTTGAGCAAAAGAGTTTTCAGATTGGGCTTTCTCTGATTTCTCATTTTCCAGTTGAGTTAGCATTTCGGTTGCCCAATCTGAAGGCAAAGAAACTTTTTGAATTTCCTTTTTGATTTGCTCGGTCATAAATTCCTCGCGCGTGTATTTTTGTGAGCAAGGCTCTTTTCGTTTGGTGCAACGCAAGTAATTGTGGCCTTTCTTCGTTTCAGTGGTGATGAAACATCCACACTCTTGGCAATGGAAAACGCCTCGATAAATGTAGGGTTTGAGTTCTGAATTTTTCGGCTTGCTTTTTTGTTTCATCACTTCTTGCACTTGGTCAAAAAGTTTCTTTGTGATAATCGGTTTATGCTTTCCTTCGTAGAGTTCGCCAACATATCTCATCATGCCGTAATAGAAAGGATTGGTCAGCATATATTGAAAATTGGAAATGGAAAGCAACTTATTTTGTTTGCCAACCAAGCCCAAGGAGTTGATAATCTTTCGGATTTCTTTCAAGGTATAGTTTCCCGTGGCATAAGTTTCAAAAGTCTTTTTGACAAAAATTGCTTTTTCTTTGTCCACCAGAATTCTTTTGTTTACTTTGTCATTTTGGTATCCCAACGGCGCCCAAGCTGGCCAACTGCCATTGCGCAATTTTTGGCGAAGTCCTCTTTTCACATTTTCCGAAAGATTATCAACATAATATTTGGATTGTCCAAAAGCGATACTCAACATGAATTTTCCTTGCGGTGTCGGATCAAACCAAAAAGTCGGGAATTTGAGCGCAGTAATTTTGCCAGTGTCCACAGCGTAGATAATGCGTCCGCCGTCCACAGAATTGCGCGCCAGACGGTCAGGATGCCACGCCAGGATGCCTTCAGCCCCGCCTTGCTCAATTTGCGCCACCATATCATTAAAAATCTCCCGCCCTGGCTCTTTGGCAGTTTTGCTTTCCACAAATTCACGGACGATATTCAGGTTTTCCTTTTTGGCAAATTCCCGCAACTCAAACATTTGCGCTTCAATGGACAAGACTTGTCTTTCTGCTTCGTCCGTTGATTTGCGAGCATAGAGAAAAAACTTTTTGGTTTGATTCATATAGTCAGTGCACCACCGTCAGAGACGGTGGCTTGATGAGTGTGGTCGCCCAGAGGGCGATCTTTCCCAACCGCACGGTTAGTTTAAATTAATTAGCT
>LBXA01000022.1 GCA_000995125.1 Candidatus Moranbacteria bacterium GW2011_GWA2_39_41
CAGTACTGTGTCTTTTTTTTGTGGTTGCTGGAACGGTAAAACCTATTCGAGTCTCACCAGTAGAACTGGTGGATTACCTTTTGGGAAAAACTATTTACAGAACAGTTGTTGCAGAAACTTTGTCACCAGCAGATGGTCGCATTACGCGAACTCCTTGAGTGGCTCGTCCGAGAACGGGGACACTGTTCAATGGAATGCGGATAATCTGACCTTTTTCTGAACTCAAGATCAAATCCTCTTCCATTTCATCCACATTTACAATATTAGCACCTACGACTGAGCCGGTTTTGCTAGTGACATTGGCTGTCTTGATACCAGAACCACCACGCTTCTGAATCTTGTAGGCTTTCAAATCTGAACGCTTGCCATAGCCATTTTCAGTGATGATTAGCAATTGGTTGCCTTTTTGATTCTTGAACACGGCGTCCATACCAACTACTTTGTCATCCTTTCTCAATTTGATACCACGCACACCCGTTGCACTTCTTCCCATGGGGCGGACATCCTTTTCTTTGAAGCGAATAGCTTGACCTTTGGAAGTGGTGACGATGATTTCATCTTCACCAGTTGTAGCCTCAACCCATTTCAAGGTGTCGCCCTTGGTCAAATTGATGGCAATTAGACCTGAGCGACGCACATTGTCAAAGTCTTCCATCGGAGTTTTCTTTACAGTTCCCATTTCAGTGGTCATCAAGAAATATTTGAAACCATCTTCTTTGTTGAAAGGGATGATAGCGGTCACTGTTTCTTCTTGTGAAAGTTGCAAAAAGTTCACAACTGACTGACCCTTGGCAATGCGAGAGGATGGAGGAATTTCATAGGCCTTGGTTTGGAAAACTTTTCCACTGTCAGTGAAGAACAAGAGGTCATCATGAGTCATAACTGCCAAAACTTTTTTGATGCCATCTTCTTCTTTGGTCACTGCGCCAATCACGCCTTTACCTCCGCGCTTTTGCACTTTGTATACAGTTGGATCCATGCGCTTAATGTAGCCTTGTTCAGTGATGGTTATGATAGCTTCCTCATTTGGAATCAAATCTTCTTGTTTGAATTCTCCGACGCCAGATTTCACCACCTTGGTTCGTCGCTCATCGCCAAATTTTTCTTTCACCCGCAATAATTCATCTTTCACAATCGCCAAAATCTTGACCACGCTCTTCAAAATGGCTTCTAATTCCTTGATGAGAGCTAATTTTTCTTTCAATTCATCTTCAATTTTCTTTCTTTCTAAGCCTGCTAGGGTTTGTAAGCGCATTTCCAAGATGGCAGTAGTTTGTCGATCAGACAATTTGAATTTCTTCATCAAATTGGCATGGGCGATTTCTTTGGTCTGAGATTCTCGAATAGTTTTGATAACAGCATCAATGTGATCCAAGGCAATTTTCAAACCTTCCAAGATATGCGCTCTTTCTTTAGCGCGGTCTAGCTCAAATTGCGTTTTGCGAGTGATAACAATTTTTCTGTGCGCGATATAATATTCCAAAATAGCTTTCAAATTCAACACTGTTGGTTCAATTCCATCAACCAACGCCAACATGTTCACGTTGAAATTCTTTTGCAAATCAGTCAGCGAGAAAAGTTTGTTCAAAACCTTTTGTGGATAGGCATCTTTTTTCAAATCAATCACGAGACGCACGCCATCTTTGTCGGATTCATCACGGATGTCTTTGATGCCGACAATCTTTCCTTCATGCACCAGATCAGCCATCTTTTCAATCATTGTGGCTTTGTTGGTTGCATAAGTCATTTCGGTGATGACGATTTGAAAAGCTCCAGCTTTAGTTTCTAGAATGTCAGCTTTGGCACGAGTCAAAATTTTGCCACGACCAGTTTTGTAGGCTTCAACAATGTCTTTTTTGTTATAAATGATTCCACCGGTTGGAAAATCAGGGCCTTGAATAAATTGTGTCAAGTCTTCAATTGTCGCATCAGGATGATCAATCAAATGCGAAATTCCATCAATCAATTCTGAAAGATTGTGCGGAGGAACATTAGTTGCCATTCCAACTGCGATTCCCATTGAACCATTCAAGAGAAGTTGGGGCAAATTAGCTGGCAAAACAGTTGGTTCTTTGTGCTGACCATCAAAGTTTGGCACAAAGTCCACGGTGTTTTTTTCGATGTCACTCAACATTTCTTCGGCCATAGCTGAAAGTTTGGCTTCAGTATAACGATAGGCAGCCGCACTATCACCATCCATAGAGCCAAAGTTTCCTTGACCTCGCACCATTGGATAGCGCAAGGAAAAATCTTGTGCCATACGCACCATTGAATCATACACAGCCACGTCACCATGTGGATGATACTTTCCCAAAACCTCTCCGACAACTGTCGCCGATTTTCTAAATTTGGCAGTTGAACGAAGACCTGTGTTCCACATAGAATATAAAATTCTTCGATGCACAGGCTTTAGCCCATCGCGCACGTCTGGCAAAGCACGTGAAACAATGACACTCATGGCATAATCCAAATAGGATTGTGACATTTCTTTAGTGATTTCTCTTGAATGAATATTTCCGATTTCCATTTTGATTATTTAAGCTTATTTGCTATTCACATTTAATATTAAAATCAAACGCAAAAAAACAAAGCCGAAATTTATTTATTAAATTTGTATTTAGAACCTGATTGTAATTTCATAATCAGTCGATTAGGAAATTACTAGCAGAGCCTATAAAAAAATTAGTTCTGACTATTTTTGAATTGGTCATTGCTCAGTGATTGTCTTGTATTGTCCACTGCGTCTTTGATAGATGCACCTTGTTGGCTGAACTGATCAACGGCTGTGCCCAAATCTTGTGTTATGGCGGTGTTGCTTGGTGCGCCATTGAGTTGCACCATTTGAGTTTTGGCTGAGAAATACCAGACAGTCAGAACTAGAAACATACTCACGAAAACAGAGAGCCAAACATATCGCAAACGAATATGTTCTGGTTTTTGGCGAATTTGTTCGATTTTTTCAGTGATGTTCATTATATTATTCTATGCCCATAACTACAACTTCCATATTCTTATCTTCCAAATCTTTTTTCTTTATGTTCAGCTTAGAAGCTCTGCTTTCCGAACAGTTGCCGATCTCATTGCAGAATTGTTTTTCGTCAGCAATGTCAGAAGTGGTTCCATTCATTTTGTAGTGCATTGGGATTACAATCTTGGGTTCCAATTTTCGCACGATATCAATCGCTTTTTTAGCATCAATTGTAAAATTTCCACCAACTGGAATCATCAAAATATCTACACCGTCTATTTCACCAAGTTGCTTCTCAGTTAAATCAACTCCTAAGTCACCTAGATGACAAATTTTTATATCCTCTGATTCAATGATGAAAATCGTATTAGGAGTTGGATTTTTTGTTGGACCATGCTCGGATTGGAAACCTACCACATTGATTCCTTTGACAGAATATTCTCCTGGAATATCGATGATGGATGGTTCTCCTTTTAGCGCGCTGACATTGTTGTGATCTGAATGATTGTGCGTGACCAAAACCAAATCAGCTTGTCCTTGTGGTGGACGCAAGCCAATGGTTTTGTCAAATGGGTCAATGAAGGCATTTACATCCTCTTGACCTCGGCCAGCCGGCTTGGTGGTTATTTTGAAACAAGAGTGACCATAGTATTGAATATTCATATCTCTACGAATTACGAATTTATATGAATGTACGAATAAATACCGTAATGCTATTATTTTTTATTATTTACTTAGTCAATTTTAGCATCAAAGCAAGTCTTAATCAAGCTTATCTTTCTTGACAGACCTGCCAAAATCTATATACTACATATATAGTTAACCTTTTTAGGGAAATTTTTTGTTTTCCTGAGCCAAATCAAGGGTATATTTAAATATTAATGCGATGTTATACCAGTCGCACAGTTAGTAGCTACGAACTAAAACTACTAACTACAAACTAACTATATGACCGATATTTTAGACCGGTTGGCTACTGAGGTTGATAAGATCAAAACCTCAAAACCAGCTAAAACAAGCAAAAAAGCCGCCGCTGTTGAACCCGAAACTGCAGAAATGTCAGTCATGGAACAACTTTTAGCCTCTGAAGACATGAAATTCCCCAAAATCAACGACGTTGTTGAGGGAACAGTTATCGAAGTTGGATCAAACGCCATTTATTTGGATATTGACCCATTTGGAACTGGTATCGTTTTGGGCCGAGAAATCAAGGATGGTATGGGATCTGGCAAATTGAAGGAAGGAGACCGAGTTTCTGCCACCATTATGGACTTGGAAAATGAAGATGGCTATATCGAACTTTCTGTTCGTGAAGCTTCTTATGAAAAGGCCTGGGAAGACATCGAAAGCAAACGAGATACTCAAGAAAAGATTGGAACTAAGGTTCTTAGCGCTAACAAAGGAGGTCTTTTGGTTGAAGTTAATGGAATTTCCGGCTTTTTGCCAGTTTCACAACTTTCTAGCAAAAACTACCCACGCGTTGATGATGGAGACAAGAACAAGATTCTTACGCTACTTAAAAAATTGGTTGGACAAGAACTTAATGTCCGTATCCTAGATGCCAATCGTGAGTCAGAAAAGCTTATTGTCAGCGAAAAAGCGGCACAAAGTGAAAAAGACCGCGAAACAATCTCAAACTTGAAGGTTGGAGATGTGGTGGATGGAGAAATCAGTGGTGTAGTGGACTTTGGTGTGTTTGTTAAATTCACTCAACCAAAATCAGACAAAACTGAAGGATCTGAAGAAGAAAGATTGGAAGGCTTGGTTCACATCTCTGAATTGGCTTGGCAATTGATCGAAAACCCACGCGATATCGCCAAGGTTGGAGACAAGGTTCAAGCGAAGATCATCGGGATTGACAATGACAAGATTTCACTTTCAATCCGAGCTTTGCAAAAAGATCCTTGGAGCATTGTGACTGAGAAATATAACATCGGTGACGTAGTAGAAGGAACAGTAAATAGAATCAATCCATTTGGAGCTTTTGTTTACCTTGACCGAGACATTCATGGCCTAGCGCATGTCAGCGAAATGTCAGAAATGTTCCCAGGAAAAAATATTGATGACATCATCAAAGTTGGTGACAAATATGATTGGAAAATCCTTTCAATTGAGCCAAAAGAACATCGTATGGGACTTTCTTTGGTAGAAAAGAAGGAAAAGAAAGCCAAAAAAGAGAAGAAAGAAAAGACTGAGGAAAAGGAAGAAAAAATCGAGGAATAAAATATCCTTTTGATAAACATCAAGACCTCTGCGAAGAGGTCTTTTTGCTTATTGATTATTTGTTTTAATGCTACTATAATAGTATAATCTCAAATTTATAAAAATATATGCGTAAAGACATCATAATTTCCCTCAACGGCCAAGAAGGTTCTGGAAAAAGCACCATCGCCACTATGTTATCTGAAAAATTGAATATCCCACGATTTTATATGGGGCAAATTTTTCGTGAAATGGCAGCTGAGCAGGGGATGACACTCCCGGAATTCAGAAAAGTTTGCGACCAAGATCCAAGCGCGGACAAAAAGATTGATGACTACGTTATTGCCTTGCCCGAAAAAAATCCGAATTTTGTTATTGAGAGTCGCACCGCTTGGCATTTCATTCCACAATCAATCAAAATTTATTTGCAAGTTGATTCCAAAATTGCAGCTGAGAGAATTTTCAAAAACTTGAGTGAAAAAAATAATCGTGGCAATGAAGATGCAACTCTTGACTGCGTGGAAAATATTGAGCAAAGTATTTTGAAAAGAAGAGCAGAGGATAGTGAAAGATATTTTTCTTTCTATGGCATTCGCCAAGATGAAGCTTCTAATTATGACTTAGTTGTGAATACTACTAATCTAACTATTGAACAAGTTTTTGAAAAAGTTATCAAATATGTGAATGAAAAATCTAGTTAAAAAAATTCAGGATACTGCGCATCAACACAATCTGTGGGGGAAAAATTCCAAGATTGTTTTGGGTGTTTCCGGTGGACCAGATTCAATTTGTTTGTTGCAGGTTTTTTTGCAATTGCAAAAAAAATATCCACTAGAATTGATTATTGCCCATGTTAACTATGGTTTGCGCGGGAAAGATAGTGAAGCGGATGAAAAGTTTGTGCGTGAGCTAGCTGAAAAAAATAATCTCAAACTTGAAGTTTTTCCTAAAGCTAAGCTTTCGGAAATCCCAAAGCTTAGCTTTAGGAAAAGCCCAAGCGAAAATGAATTACGCGATATAAGATATGATTTTTTTGAAAAAATTAGAACAGAGAAAAAATTCGATTTGATTGCAGTGGCACACAACAGTGATGATCAAGTGGAAACTTATCTGATGCGCATTTTGCGTGGAGCTGGATTGCAAGGATTGTCAGCCATGAAATTCAGTCAGGGAAAAATCATTCGACCATTGTTGGGAATTTCACGAAAAGAAATTTTGGAGTTTTTGCGCAATGGGAATTTGACCTATCGGACAGACAAAACAAATGCGGAAAGTTTATTTTTGCGAAACAAAATCAGAAATAAACTCATCCCACAGCTAGAAAAAAATTATAATCCCAGCATTCGCAAAACTATTTTTGACGCAACTGTTTCGATTGCGCAAGACTATGACTATATTAATGAAGTGGCTAAAAAAGTTTATCAAAAAAATAAAGATCTCAGCGTTTCCAAATTGTTAGCCTTGCATCCAGCTATTCAGAGGAGGGTATTGCTCCAGGCGATTGCTGAAAAAAAGATGGATACGCAAAATATTGAATTGTCTCATATTGAAGAGATTCTGAAGGCTTTGAAAAGCACCAAGGGCAAAAATCAGACCTTTTCTTGCCAAGGATTGAAAATGACGCGAAAAGGTGATAAAGTTACTATTAGTTATAATTAATTTTAAAATACAATAATACAATGAATAAACTAGCCAAAAATATCGGCCTATTGATTTTGACCTTTTTACTTATTTCAGGCCTTTTTGTGCTCTACAACAAGCCGGCGGAAAAGCCCGAGGATGTTTCCTTGAGCACCTTGGTTTCTCAAATCAATGATGGCAAAGTCAAAGAAATCACTGTGGATGCAGACAGTCTAGCTATTGTCATGAATGACAATAAGACAGAAAAAGCCAATAAGGAGGCTGAGGCAGGCCTAACTGAGTCTTTGAAAAATTATAATGTGGACACTGAAAAACTCAAAGCAGTCAACATCATCATTAAAGACAATGCGTCTTCTAGTTTCTGGCTCAGCACTGTTTTGCCATTCTTGTTGCCATTCTTGTTGATTGCAGGTTTTGTTTGGTTCATGTTGAAACAAGCGCAAAAGGGGAACAATCAAGCCATGTCATTTGGTTCTTCTCGCGCTCGTGTGACTGACCCCAAAGACAAAAGATTCCGTGTCACTTTCAAAGATATTGCTGGAGCAAAAGAGTCCAAGGAAGAATTGTCCGAAATCGTAGAATTTTTGAAACACCCCAACAAGTTCTTGAAACTCGGCGCCAAAATTCCCAAGGGCGTGCTTTTGCTTGGGCCTCCTGGAACTGGCAAGACTTTGATTGCCAAAGCTGTGGCCGGAGAAGCTAATGTGCCATTCTTCAATATCTCTGGTTCTGAATTTGTGGAAATGTTTGTTGGAGTTGGAGCTTCTCGTGTACGTGATCTTTTCAAACAAGCCAAGAAGAGTGCGCCAGCTATTGTTTTCATTGATGAAATCGATGCAGTTGGTCGACACCGTGGAGCAGGGCTTGGTGGTGGACATGATGAACGTGAACAAACTTTGAATCAAATCTTGGTTGAGATGGATGGTTTTGACACCAACACCAACGTGATTGTCATTGCCGCCACTAACCGACCAGATGTGCTTGATCCAGCACTGCTTCGACCAGGACGATTTGACCGACGTGTGACTATGGATTTGCCTGACATTGAAGAGCGAACTTTGATTCTAAAAATCCACGCCAAAAACAAGCCCCTTGGAACTGACATTGATTTGCGGGCTATTGCTGAACGAACTTCTGGTTTTTCTGGAGCAGATTTGGCTAATCTTTTGAATGAGGCAGCCATTTTGACAGCCCGTCGTAGCAAAAAAGAAATCACCATGGACGAGCTGACCGAAGCTATTGAAAAAGTGATTCTTGGACCAGCTCGCAAGAGTCGTGTGATTGACGCGGAAGAAAAGAAAATCATTGCCTACCATGAAGCCGGGCATGCTTTGATTGGAGCGGCTTTGCCAAACGCTGATCCGATTCAAAAAATTTCCATCATCTCACGAGGGCACGCTGGTGGATACACTTTGAGCGCGCCATCCAAAGATAAGCGCTTGCTATCACGCGCCTATTTCATTGATGAACTTTCTGTTTTGTTGGGAGGTTATGTCAGTGAAAAATTGGCTTTCGGTGATGTGACCACTGGTGCTTCCAATGATTTGGAACGCGCAACAGCCATGGCCAGAAATCTCGTGACTCGCTATGGCATGAGCGAGCTTGGGCCACGAACTTTTGGTCACAAAGAAGAATTGGTTTTCTTGGGCAAAGAAATGCATGAAGAAAAGAACTATTCTGAAAACACAGCTGACGACATTGACAAGCAAGTGACAAAATTTATCGCCAATGCCTATGTAGTTGCTGAAAAAGTCTTGACTGAGAAAAAAGAGCAACTAGAAAAAATTGTGACAGCCTTGATGGAAAAAGAAAATATGGAACAAGCAGAATTCAATGAAATCATGGGCATCAAGCCACGAGAATCTGCGCCAGTGAAGCCTGATATGGATCAGCCAGAACCAATCATCAAGCCGGAAGCCGAAGATGCTCCCGCTGAAGAAAAAGATGAGACAACTGTGCCAGAAACAGAACCATCAACTGAGCCAGTATCAGTCAAAAATATACAATAAAAAAAACCCTATAAACAAAAACTGCTAGTCATAGCAGTTTTTGTTTGACTCAAGAGCCTTTTTTAATTAAGATTAGAAGGTCGCTGCAACAAAGGGTTTGTAGCTCACTTGTCCCTGCACCCTTTCGGACACGTAGCTCAGTTGGTTAGAGCGCTTCCTTGACATGGAAGAGGTCAGAGATTCGAGTTCTCTCGCGTCCACAAAGGTGTGGGGATAAAGTTAGGGCGCCACGTTGATCCGCCGCGGCGGATGGAGGTATGCATTTCGAGTCTGCACAGACCCACCCGAATCAAATCCAAAATTCCAAACACCAAATCTCAAACAAGCTCCAATATTCAATTTCCAAAATCCAAAACATCTAGAATTTATCATTATCGGGCCCATAGCTCAGTGGTTAGAGCGGACGACTCATAATCGTTTGGTCGCTGGTTCAACTCCAGCTGGGCCCACAATCATGAATACATCAAACTCATAAAATAATCTACCAAACAAGCCAATAATTTAACAGGTACGGATAATACTAGTTGTGCGAAATCGCAAAAAGCCTCTCTAATTAATTTTTATAATTTTGGCAATTTATTTGCCACAGAAAAACTATGTTTGAAATATTCACGCCGAAAAAAGAAGCAGTGCCTCAAATGCCAACTTTTGAAGAATTGAAAATGGCCTTGCCTGAAGAACTGCGAGATGAGTTTCAAAAATTAAGAGAAGATATTGAAAAACTAGCTGGTGACAGGGGAATTTCCATGAGCGTTGCCGAGGTTGATGAAGATGAAGTGCTATCTGAGGAAAAAGATCTTTTTGTCAGGCGCGATGAGTTGCAAAAAATGGCCATGGAAAAATTACAGAGCAAATAAATTGCCAAAATCTTTTTTTAAAGGAAAAGAGGCTTTTTGCGACATCGCACAACACGGCATATCCGGTTCAGGAATTTTTCACAGTTATATTTTATAAGGTAAGAAAAATTCCTTCTCCCAAATTTTTGTTCCGCTATCGCTACACAAAAACTTCGGATGATGCCGATACGATATGCAAAATATCGCTCCTAACGTCGCTGCTATTTTGCATATCGCGCGCGGATACCTCCGCTGCTCTGCTCTGCATCACTTCCTCCC
>LBXA01000023.1 GCA_000995125.1 Candidatus Moranbacteria bacterium GW2011_GWA2_39_41
CAGTACTGTGTCTTTTTTTTGTGGTTGCTGGAACGGTAAAACCTATTCGAGTCTCACCAGTAGAACTGGTGGATTACCTTTTGGGAAAAACTATTTACATACACAGCTTTGAATCTTCCTTGAAATAATGAACCACTTCTTCTATATCTATGATTAAAATATCCAGTATATCCTCCACCCATGCGCTTCATAAATTCTGATACCCCACCATCTCGCAATTGCTTTAATATAAAATGAAAATGATTTGGAAGTAAATTATAGGCAACTATCTCAACCAACGCATCATTCTGTAGTGGTTTCACCCCTACAGAATTTGTTTTGCTTTTTATATACAGACTAATGACTGGCTCAATTTGGTTGAATTCTTTTATTGATTTAAGAAATCTTGAATAATCATATTTGTCCAAAAAAATATCTCGCTTCTCCACTCCACGATTAAATACATGATAATATTCACCATCTACAAAATCAAAAGAAAAATTTCCCATCTTTTTTTGTTTTATTTTGATATCTGTAGGGGTGAAACCCCTACATTATTCCGCCGCTTCGACTTATTCTCCCATCTAACCTTCTGAAGGTATATCTCAAGCGCTTGTCTTTTCAACCTCATCCTTACCACAATTTGGACAATGGGATAAATATTTAACTTTAAGCTCTCCGCAATGCTTACATTTTTCTTTTAACTGAAGTCCGCAATTAGGACAAAAGATGTGTTGCGAATCTAGAGAAAAAGAACACTTAGGGCATTTTTTATCCTTCAGTCTTCTGATTGCAATTTTTGCAGAACTAAAAACTTTCTTTTGGATATAATAGACAATTCCACCAAAAATCACAATTACGACAATCACAGAGCCATAATAAATCACGTACCGCAAAAATGGCACTTCCATAAAGAATTTAAAAATCCTCTCTAACCATTCTTTCGGCAGGATATCATAAAGAAAAACACCAACCACCTGCAAAAACAGTATAGCAAATGCTGTTGTTGTCGCGGTTAGAATTATTGTATAGGGACTATTCTTTCTTTTCAATTTAAAATAGAAAAACACGGAGAATGCGAAAAATGGCAGAACGAATACCAATGTAAGCAAAAATACCTTAAATTTTAACCAAGCCACTTTATTCAAAAAATAATCCGTCGCTTCTTTGTGGCTCTGTTCAATTGACTGCGCAGCGGAGCTTATCTGAGAAATAGAAAGACTTTTTTTGCTTTCCAAAGACCTGGTCTCTTCTTGAAGACTGCTGATTGTAACTTTTGTGTTTGTGATATTATCTTTAATATTCTCTTTGTTTGCAATTGACTTTTCACCAGCCATTTTTTCTTGCAAAGTCAAATTATATTCCCTATTCAATCTTTGAATATCACTTTCAGCTTTTCTTATTTCACTATTATTCGATTCTATGCTGGCATTTAATGAAGCTATTTCTTGCAATTGTGGCAATATATTATTGTATTTTTCATCCAATCCAAATTTTTTATCAACATCATTAAATGAATTTTGGCAAATTGAATATTTCGTTAAGTTTTTAGGATTACGTACAGGATTCATGACGCAAGCAGATGGAGAAATTGGTCCTTCAGGAATTCTCGCCAAATCAGAAAAGATCGTCTCCCCGACGCCAATCACAAAAGCCACCATCACAATCAAAAGAACATATCCTAATTTAGAAGTTCTTTTTTCACTTATTTCTTCATAAGAATTTTGATCATTTTTGCCCACCCTCTCTTCTAATTGTTTTTCATTTTGCAGATTCATTTTTTTTATTATTACTTAATAATTTATTTTAATTGTACCCTTTTCTGTGAGTAGGCTGGGAATTTTGTAGGGGTTTCACCCCTACAAAATTATCTTTTGCTACGATACGCCAGCGTTATTTTGACGAGACTCACGATGATAAATATGACTGACAGCAATAGCGCCACATTTCCTTTTACAATTGGAAACATCCAGTTGTGCGTGTATGATGGCGTAAGCAAGATGAACACCGTTGAAATTGGCGCCCAAATGCGAGCAAAGCGCCACCATGACTGGAAAATTTCATCGCGCATTTTGTAGGTTATGAGAGAAAATATGAAGAGAGCTAGAATTGGAGATAATATAATTTCGATATCAGATAACACAAAAGGGCAGCTTCCATCATGACCGTTGGAAATAATAAAATCGCACAAAGCATATGTACCAACATACTCAATGCTAATTATTCCTAATCCCAATACTGCAGAAATTAATAATACATTTTTTTTGTCATATTTTTTATTATTACTTAATAATCTATTTTAATTACGCCTTTTTCTGTAAGTAAGCTAGGAACAATCATCCCATCTAATTTTGTCCGCACTGGTCGCCTTTCACTATCATCATCTCCGTTGTCATCCGACAAGTCTCGTGGTTTTTCCATGAGCCATGTTTGATTTTTCTTGGACAGATAGTGTGATTCCAGTGAAGTTGATTTTGTTTGAATGTGCGTGGCCATTTGACTGAATTTTTTCTTGCGATCAAGTTGCCATTTATACTGCAAGGATGTTTTGTTCAGAATTGTCTCAACCCCATTATACGCTATGGATTTTATGGTGGCAAAAATGCGACCATTAGCATCCCTAGTTTTGGCGAAAACCACCACTGTCGTGTTGCCAGCTTCATCGGTCAATGTGGCAACTTGATTTTGCATTAAACGATTCTCGCTTCTCTTCTTCCAATTATCAAACCATTTTCGAATTTCTTTCTCATGATGATTGGATTTTTTCACCACTGGTTGACTTGCCACAACAACAGAAACATTTTGTGAAACATTGTCAATTCCAGTGATGTCTAATTTTTGCGTAGTTGTGTTAAATTGAAATTTGGCTTCAGGAGCGATTGTGTCCTTCACCTCACTTGAAGCTACAATCACATCACCGCCGCTAACCTCAATTTTCTTTTCTTCTTGAACATCAGTTGTCGCCACGCCTTCGATCACGCCAACTGATTCACTAGCCTGTTGAGTGACTTGATTTTCAGATATCTTAGTTGCTTCAATTTTGTAGTTCCCATATCCTGTGCCTTGAGTCAAGATTTTGTATTCGCCATCTATTGGATTTGGGATTGTCAGAAACTCATTCTCAGTATCATATCCAGAATAGTATGCTCCTTCAATTTCATTCAAAATTTGTCCTGTCTCAAAATCTTTGCCAACTCTCGCTCCATCTGGCGCAACAACTTGAATGTCAATTGGCGAGAAAATATTAAACAACAAAATATTCGGAATATTCACCTTGTCCACGGTGATGCAACTCTCTTTTTGCATCAGCACCTCCACCACCATACATTGAGCTTTGGTGGGAAGATCTGAATGTGTTGAATTTGTTTTGAAGATCCTATCAGCTGAAATATTCTCAGCACTGTACTCTGGAACTGTGCCATCACCCTTATTATTTTCCAATCCCCTATTAGTTCTATCATCATAAAAATTTTCTGGCATTCCATCTACCCATCGATCCGCAACTGTGCTATTTACTAAGCGCAATTTTGAAATCGTACTTTGATTACTACTCAAAACCCCAATAACATTAGAGAAATGAACATTTTTTAATTTTTCCAAATTCGCTCCGTCATTCAAGTTTTCCAAAAAAGTATTTTTTGGATAACCAGTTGAATAGCTTCGCATGGAATTTTTAGCCACATCAAATAGATAATCATAATTGGGAAGTAGTTCTTTTATTGATGGCATACTTTGAATATATGCAAAAGTATTTGCAAAGTTATTATGCAAAGCTTCCATATCGAAATGGTGTCTAGCTATTTCATCTTGTGTAGTAAGGAATCCCTCGCCTGCTTCCCATTTCAAATATGCTTCTGGCGATCCATTATGTGGAGTCCCTAATGTCATCAGCTTATCTACATTGTTCCCATAACTGTCACTCTCGATATATTGTCGCGCCACCAGTCCACCCATCGAATGCGCTACTAGATCAATTTTATAAATTTTGCTTTTTGCCACAATTTCATCGATCTTACTTTGTAAGGCTTGTGCTGTGACTATATTGCTTTTTCTCCAGTCATATGGAAAATCAAATAAATCTTTTTCCTTGGTATAGCCATTTACATCCAATGATTCCAACAAGTCATCATAGGTATGCAAAATCGGATCCATCTTCCAAGTGCCTGCGACTTCAGCTGAACCGGTGATTCCCGGGATGACAATTGCTGGATTAATAATCTCCTCACTGCCTTTCCAAGAATCTAGAAAAAATTGTCCATAAGCATTGTAACCTTTTACAACTCCGTTGTTTTCATCTTCAGAAGTCGTCGGGCCAAATGAATGATTGTACCAATTATCTTTCAAATAGACCCGCTTGGTGCATTCCAGATCAAGATAGTCAGTTTCAGTGGCTTCATCCCATATCCAACAACTTAATTGTGATGATATTGCATTTTGATTGGAAAAATTTGAATTGACCACTTCAACCTGCGCCTTGTTTTCAATCACATTGCCATTCTCATCATAGGTATAGTTTCCATCCGCATCATATATTGGTGCATCAGCGATACTCATTTCATCAAAACGACTGTTGATGAATTTAGAATTTTCAATATGAATTTTGCCTCCCCAAATCCCCATAGCCAAAAAATGTGGAACAAAATCACCACCGCCTCCAGCAGAAATTGGAATGAATCCAGCATTTTCAATTGTCACATAGCGCATGAATGATGCTTGCGTGTTGTCATTGATAGAAAAAACATAACCATCCTCAGCGGAAGTAAAAACAACTTGCTCTTCTCGAGTACCATTGGCAACCAATTTTCCGCTCAGCACTTGAATTCCCGGAGCGCTGAATGGAAAATCCGGATTATTTTGAAAAACAATCCTTGCACCTTTTTCGATGGTCAAGGTGGCGCCATTTTCAATAGACACTTGCGTATTAAAAACCAGATTTGGAGTGTCTTTAGTCCAAGTAGTGTCTTGAGTTATTTGAACTAGATCTGGACTCCACTGATCAGCCTTGGCATCTTTTACATAAACAGTGCAAGCTAAAATCAGCAGAGACACTACGATTCTACTTAATTTATTTTGTTTTTGCATTTTTGTTTTTGATTAGGTTTATTATTAGGACTATAAATAAAGCTATATTCAGATATGGCCAATAATCTAACGAGAAAATAACCAACCATTTAATGCCATATATATCAAATAATCTTGATCCGGAATTTCCATAAAAAACAATATTTGCAAGAATTGAAAAAACAATCAGCGCCAAAAATATTTTTCTTGTAAAAATATATAGACCAGCTGAAATAGCCAATGCCACTAGCGATGCGTAAATTATAACCTGCAAATCGACGGTTGGATCTGACCAAAACATACTTTTTTACTTCCACAATCCCTGCAAAATTCGCAGTGATTGCTTTTTGTTTTAAATAATAAAAAAACCGAGGATTTATCCCCGATCGATTAACTCTAAAATATCGCGCAACACAAAAACATTCAGATATCCTGAAAAATTTCTGGCGACTATCATATTGCATCTTGTGTTTGTGCTTTTCACAATTAGATTATACTATGTGTTCATTTTTTTGACAAGGTGTCAAATGTTGGTTGTTGGACAAAGTTATCCACAGGGCAACTGCGTTATTGCAAAATTCGACCACCCTGACCAACTTGGTCCAAGCGAACTGACAAGAGCTTGGAAATTCCTTCGTCACCCATCGTCACACCATACAAAACTGAGGCTTGACGCATAGTTTCACGGTTGTGCGTGATGGTCACGAACTGTGTGCTGCCGGAAAGCTCTTGAATGATGCGGCCAAAACGTTTGGAGTTCGCCTCATCCAGCGCAGCTTCAACTTCATCCAAAACCGCAAATGGCGGTGGATTGTGCGCAATGATAGCAAAGAGCAATGCCAATGAAGTCAAAGATCTTTCACCACCAGACAACATGGAAAGATTGCTAATTTTCTTGCCAGGAGGTGAAGCCGAAATGTCAATTCCAATATCCGATTTTTCTCGACGCTCTTCTTCTGTTTCAATTGGCAATTCTTCACCTTCTTCAACGCCACCCTCAACTTCATCCTTGGATTTGTATGCTCTTTTTCTGACTTCAACTTTTTTGAGACTTGCATTGCCACCACCGAAAATGATGCGGAAATATTTCGTAAATTCTTTGTTAATTTCTTCAAAGGTTGCGGAAAACTCACCATTGATTTTTTGATCCATCTCCTTGATTATTTCCCGCAAAGACACAATGGCATTCTCCAAATCCTCTGATTCCTTGGTTAAGAATTCGAAACGCTTATTAGTTTCTTCATATTCTTCCACTACCAACGGATCAATGCCACCAATCTGTTCCATCTGACCCTTGAGTCTGGTGATGTCTCGCTCCAATTGTCCGCGATCAATTTGAGAAATTTCTTGTTTCAATTCTTCCACATTCAAATTCAATTCTTTCAAAACCGTTTCCCGCAAATCTTCTTCATGCACCTCCACGCGCGCCAAGGCCACCTTGGAATCATTGAATTGATCTTTCAGTTTATTCAACTCCTCCTGTTTAGCGCGGAAACTTCTTTCCACTTCAAAGAATTTTTGTCGCTTCTGTCGATCAGCTTGAATTTCGGCTTCAATTTTTTGTTCAATGTCTTTGATTTCAATTTCAATCTTGGCAATATCTTCACGCAATTTAATAGTCTTTTCTTTGAATTCGATTATTGCTGTTGAATCAATCTTTTCTACCGATTCTTTCGTAGAGACGAGGCACTGCCTCGTGTCTACATTTATTTTATCTTCTTTTTTGCCATTCTCAATATCTGCTTTGAGTTCAAATAGTCGTTGTTGAATAGAACGTGCAAATTCCTTAATGTCTTGCAAATCATCTATGCTTTCAGCATTCTCAATCTGCGCAATCAATTTTTCTTGTTCCGCACGGATATCTTCAATGCCCTTGCGCACATAGTGCAAGTCCACTGGGATGCTCTGCACCTTGATTTCCTCAATCATTTCAATGTTCTTCTGTTTTTCTTTTTCAATTTCAATGCGACCTTCCGTCACGATCAAATCGCGATCAAGCTGATTGAGCTGATTTCTTTTTTCATTTTTCTGTTTTTCCAATTCACTCAACGCAACATTCACTTCATCCACTTTCGCTTCACGATTGAGCTCATCAGCCAGTTTGTCCACATCGCGTTGCATATTCATCATCGTGCGACCCATTTCCTCCTTAGTTTGATTGAAAGTATTTTTTTCTTGTTGGAAATTGTTCCACAAATAGGTACATAAAATGAGTTGTTTTTCACGCAATTCTTTGATGACACCTTCGCTCTGAGAAGCTTTTTCTGCTTGACGCTTGAGCATCTTCAAATGTGGCTTGATTTCTTCTGCCAAACTGCGCGCCTTGTCCAAATTCTCACGAGTTGAATCCAATTTGCGCAAAGATCTTTCTTTCTTGATTTGATATTGCTTCACACCCGCTGCCTCTTCAATGATTGAACGACGATCAAGTGGCGTGGCATTCAAAACTGCATCAGCCATACCTTGATTGATGATTGAATAACTTTCTTTGCCAATCCCAGCTTTCGCCAAAATGTCCACCACATCTTGCAAACGCACCCGAGAACCATTGACCAAATATTCACCTTCGCCACTGCGATAAATTTTTCGCGTGATAGAAACCTCGTCAAATTCCAAGGGGATTTTTTTGTCGGCGTTGTCGAAATACAAAGTTACTTGCGCGCTGCCCAATCGGGCTTTCTTCCCAGAGCCAGCAAAAATGATATCGTCAGATTTCTTGCCACGCAAATTTTTCATCGACTGCTCACCCATCACCCAGCGCAAAGCATCGGCAATGTTTGATTTGCCGGAACCATTTGGACCAACCACCGCCGTGATGCCCCGCACGCCATCGTGAGAAATCCCGTCTCGCCCGAGGCTCGCCGAGGTGGACGAAAAATCCAACGAGGTCTTGTTGGCAAAAGATTTAAATCCTGAAATTTCTAATTTTTTGAGAAACATTTTTTATTTTTGCCAATTGATATTATACAATTCTATATTACCATTTTTTCGCTTCCAGTCCTGCCGCAGCGGCATTTCGTTGGGCTTCTTGTTTGGACATACCTTCCCCAGTTGCAATCAGCTCGTGATCGAGATAAACTCCCACCACAAATTTTCGGGCGTGATCTGGTCCACTTTCTTCAATGACTTTATATGATGGGGTCACACTGACTTTTTCCTGTGCCTTTTCTTGAAAAAGACTTTTTGGATCCATGTAGGATTTGTTTTCAATGATGTCCGCCAATTCAGACACAACATTTTTCAAGATAAATTCCTTGCAAACATCATAGCCCTTTTCTTTTTGATCCAGATAGACTGCGCCAATGATAGCTTCAAAAGCATTGGCCAACAGATATTGCCGTGCTTTGCCAGTGTCCTTGGCTTCGCCTTTGCTCATCAATAAAAATTCTTCTACACCCATGCGACCAGAAATCTTGGCCAGCATTTCACCATTGACCAAAGATGCGCGCCAATTGGTCAACTCGCCTTCTGGATTGGAAAATTTTGCATACAAGTATTCAGTCACCACCAATTCTAAAACAGCATCACCCAAAAACTCCAAGCGCTCATTGTGCTCAAGTTTGTAGTCTCGATGCTCATTCAAATAGGAGCGATGCGTCAAAGCTTGTTGCAAAAGTTCAATATTATTAAATTTTACGCCGATTTTTTTAGCTAAATCTTCAATCACAGGATTGCAAATTTTCAATAACCAATTTTCAATTTTCATTGAATTTTCAATTTTTTAATTTCCAAATTTTGAAAATTTTTTAATTGAAAATTCCTGCCTGCCGGTAGGCAGGGATGTAAATTGATAACTGTAAATTGTAAATTAAAATACTCAATTATACTGCTTCTGCCACCACCTCGCCCGTATCACACTTGACCTCTGCAACTTTCTTATCCTTTTTCGATGTATCATTCTTCATCGGTTCGCCAAGTTCACGATAGATTGTGCCAAGCACACCATTCACAAATCGTCCAGAAGATTCACCACCAAAAGATTTGGCCAATTCAATTGCCTCATTGATTGCCACTTTTGGTGGCACATCTTCATAATTGCCAAACAAAAGCTCATAAATTCCCAAACGTAAAATGTTGCGATCCACCACAGTCACTTGATCAAGTGGCCACTCTGGCGCGCATTTTTCAATCAATGGATCAATCTTGCTTTGATTGCCAATAGTGTTTTTCACCAAATGACAAACAAAAGAACCATCCTCAAGTCCCGGAGCAAATTCTTCAATATTTTTTTTGACAATCTCATCTAAATTCTCGCTCTTCTTGCCCTTGAAATCCCATTCATAAAGAGATTGCATTGCGATGGAACGTGCTAGGTGCCTATTAGCCATATACTATAACTCACAAATTATAAACTAATCTTGAGCAAATGAGAACGAACTCACTCATTAGCTTTTATTAGTTTAAAATTCGCTTTTACTTAGCGAGTTTTTTTACTTTCTTCATTGTGCCTACAACTTCTACACCCTTGTAGAATCCGCATTTCGGACAAGTGATATGAGCCTTGATTTTAGCTCCGCATTTTGTGCAAGTTACAAGTTTAGTTGAAACAAGCTTCAATTCAGCTCTGGCTCGGTCTCTTCGTCCTTTGGTGTGTCTCTGTTTCTGTGTTGACATAGTGTTATTATTTATCCCGTTAAATTCGACCATAGGCCGACCATTTAATCGGGATTATTCCTTAATTATAGATTTTATTCCCTACTAACTAAATTATCATCTTTTGCATTTTTTGGCAAGGTTAACTGGCTCTATAATAAACAGTGTGGTGGATAACCATAGAAGTGGTAGGATTTAAGCGACTAAACATAAATCCCCACCACCTCTATGAAACAAGATATCAA
>LBXA01000024.1 GCA_000995125.1 Candidatus Moranbacteria bacterium GW2011_GWA2_39_41
CATGGAGATAGCCTTAATTGTTTAGCTATCTCCAAGATTAGATTTTAAATGATAAATCGACTAGGGCAATCATTAGATTTTGGATGAGTTACTGCGGGGAATTTATCATATTGCTATTTTGCTGTATAATGAGGATTAGTGGGTTCTTAATGTAAATAATTAAAAAAATCAAAACTATGCGAAAAATTCAAATTGTTTTGCCGATACTGGCGATTTTGGTGCTGGCGGGGTGCTCGGGTGGTGACAAGACTGGGATTGCCAATCCAATCACCGATCCAGTTGGCAACACGAGAGACATGATTGCTTTGAAAAACACAGCCCAACAAAATATTCAGGATTCAACCAACAAAGAAAACGAAAGATTAAATAATACACTAAACGAAAACAATTCTATGAGCGAAGTTGCAAAAACATTGGGAGACAATTCTGCCTTGGTCAAAAAATATACCGGAGCAGTTTTGAAAACCAGCCTGGGGGACATTCAATTCAAATTCAACAATGCGCAAACTCCAGTTACAGTGGGCAATTTTTTGAAATTAGCTAGCGCTGGTTTCTATGACAATTTGAAATTTCATCGCGTGATCAAGGGTTTCATGATTCAAGGCGGGGACCCAAATTCAAAAAATGCCAACACGGGCAATTGGGGTATGGGTGGCCCAGACTATCGTTTCAAGGATGAATTGAAAGGCACCGAAAAATATCCACAAGGCACTCTGGCGATGGCCAATGCCGGTCCTAACACCAATGGTTCACAATTTTTCATCGTGACTGCCAGTCCGGAAGCTCCATTGCCACCCAGCTACACGGTGTTTGGCAATGTGGTCAAAGGCATGGATGTGGCGCTCAAAATTGAAAACGTGAAAACTGTCCCCGGAGATCGACCAGTTGAGAATGTCGTCATTATTGGTGTGGAGCTTTTGGAAAAATAAAAACCTAGTCTAACTTGAAAAACCCGCTGCAAGGCGGGTTTTTTACTTGTCCACAGGGGATGTATTGACAGTGATATTTATAATGATATAATAACACTGTAAATATATAATTTAGTAAAAACACCCCAGTTAAATAATCTGCCTATGGCAGAATTTAACGGGGTAAAAAAATGCAAGAAAAAAATAACAAAATAATTCTTTATAATACAGAGGATGGAAAAACAGAGATTTCCGTGAGTCTTGAAGGTGAAACTGTTTGGCTTTCGCAAGCTCAAATGGCCGATTTGTTTCAAAAAGATAGAAAAACTATTACGGAGCATATTCAGAATGTCTTTAAAGAAGGTGAATTAGTGGAAAATTCAGTATGCCGGAAATTCCAGCATACTGCTCTTGATGGAAAAAGTTATAATGTTAATTTTTATAACCTAGACGTGATTATTTCAGTGGGCTATCGCGTGAAATCTTTGCGAGGTACACAATTTCGCATTTGGGCGACACAAAAATTGCGCGAATATATTGTGAAAGGCTTTGTGATGGATGATGATCGATTGTCGGAGGGTGGCGTGAAGAAGGATTTTTTCGAAGAGTGGTTGGAAAGAGTTAGAAAAATTAGATCTTCCGAAAGAAATCTCTATGACAAAGTGAAAGATATTTTTGCGACCAGTGTGGACTATGATGCGAAAACTGATTTCACTAAAGAATTTTATGCCACCATACAAAACAAATTTCATTATGCAATCACGGGAAACACGGCGGCGGAGTTGGTAGTCAATCGCGCCAGTGGTGCCAAAGAAAATCTAGGAATGACAAATTGGAAAGGCGCAGTGCCAACTAGAAAAGAGGCAGGGGTTGCAAAAAACTATATGCTGGAAACAGAATTGCGCCAGCTCTATCTTTTGGTTGAACAATTCTTATCATTCGCTGAATTTCAAATTGAGCGAAAAAATATTATGTACATGAAAGACTGGGTCAAGTATCTGCATGATATGTTGGCATTTAATAATCTGGAAATACTTTCTGGAAAAGGCAAGATTTCACATGAGAAAATGGAGGTGATTGTGAAAGAGGAGTTGAAGAGATTTTTGGATCAGAGGAAATTAAAATAAAAATAATTTGAAGTGGTGACAGCTTGTCACTGATTGAGGGTTCTTTGAGTTGACAAAAGAGACTACTATACAGTTGCTTTCTGAAGCCTCATTTAGTATTTATCGAGCAGGATTTGTGTAAACAAATCCAATTGAAGTACATTCAACTAAGTATAAAGCCGTCGAGGGAATAACATTCCTTTGGCGGCTTTTTGTATAAATCAATTTTCAGGATATACTGTATATATGGATAAAAAAGTGAAAAAACTAATTGTCATCGACGGCAATGCGATTATTCATCGCTCGTTTCATGCTTTGCCACCACTTTCGACCAAGTCGGGCGAGTTGGTGAATGCGGTCTATGGCTTTGCTTCGACCCTGCTCAGTGTGATTGAAAGATTTCAGCCGGATTATATCATTGCTACTTTCGATTTGAAAGCGCCGACTTTTCGTCATGAGGGATATGCGGAATATAAAGCGACTCGTACCAAGGCGCCGGATGAATTGTATGCGCAAATTGATCGTGTCAAAGAATTGGTGCGCGCTTTCAACATTCCGATTTATGAAAAAGAGGGTTTTGAGGCGGATGATGTGATTGGAACTATTGTGACACAATCAAAGAAATTGAATGCAGGGATTGAAAATATTATTGTGACGGGCGATTTAGATACATTGCAACTTGTGAACGACCAAACCAAGGTTTTTGCTTTGCGTCGTGGCATCACCGACACCGTGCTCTATGGCGCGAGCGAAGTTTTTGAGCGCTTCGGTTTACGCCCTGACCAAATGATTGATTACAAAAGTTTGCGTGGCGATGCTTCGGACAATATTCCTGGCGTCAAAGGAATTGGTGAAAAAACAGCCACCACTCTTTTGCAAAAATATGACACGGTGGAAAAGGTTTATGAAAACATTGCGGAAATCAAAGGTGCGGTGAAAGACAAATTGGAAAAAAACAAAGTCTTGGCTTTCAAAAGCAAATGGTTGGCCACCATTGTGACAGACACGCCGGTGCAATTGGATTTGGAAAAAGCCGTGACGCGTGAATTTGATCGCCCGACAATTGTCAGACTTTTTCAAGAATTGAATTTCTTCTCGCTGATAAAAAAACTACCTGGGCAAGCGGGTTCTGGAGGACCGTCCTCTGATGCGCTACAGGATTCCTCGAGGACGATCCTCGGAGGCGTGAAAGATTTCAAGTTTGAATTGATAACTTCAGAAAAACTGGATGATTTTGTGAAATTGCTAAGTGAGCAAGAAGAAATTGCGATTACGCTGAAGACGGTTGGTGAAAAATATTTTGCTAGCACCATCAAGGGTGTGGCGCTGAGTCACAAGACGGGGCGCGCCGGTTATGTGGAATATTCAGCTGAGAGTTTTGCTAAATTGAAAACCATTTTTGAAAGTGAGAAAATCAGAAAAATTGGTTATGACTTGAAATATGCGTTTGAAGTTTTGCAGAAATATGAAATTGAACTCAAAAATATCTATTGGGATGTGATGTTGTCGGCCTATGTTTTGAACCCTGGTGGCAAAGTTGAATTGGAAAACATTGTCTTGGAAGAATTGGGTGAAGAGTTGGTAGCTACCAACAAAAAAGGTCAATTGGGCTTGGAAATCGAATCAGCGACTGAAGTGGCGCAACAAATTTGTCAGCGTGCCGACTATGTTTTCAAAGTGAAAAGCATTCACCAGCAAAAAATTCAAGACATTTCCACGCAACAGGGCGAGAAGCACAATTTAGAAACCGTTTTTCAAAAAATTGAAATGCCGTTGGTCAAAATTTTGTCCGAGATTGAAATGCATGGCATTCATCTGAACAAAGTCATCTTTGCTGGCATTTCGGAAACTATTGAAAAACGCATTGCAATTCTGGAAAAAAGCATTCATCAATTGGCAGGCAAAGATTTCAATATCAGCTCACCTAAACAAGTGGCGGATGTTTTGTTTGAAACTTTGCAGATTCCAACAGACAATATCAAAAAATTGAAAACTGGTTTTTCCACCGCTTCGGCTGAGCTCACAAAGTTGCGGGGAGAACACAAGATCATTGAAAAGATTGAAGAATATAGAGAAATTTTCAAATTGAAAACGACCTATCTTGATTCTTTGCCGAAGTTGGTGGATGAAAATTCACGCATTCATTCCTCTTTCAATCAAGCAGTGGCGGCCACTGGTCGACTTTCATCTTCTTATCCGAATTTGCAAAACATTCCCATCAAAACTGATGTAGGGCAACTCTTGCGCACAGCTTTTGAAGCTGAGAAAGGTTTCAAATTGGTCAGTGCTGATTATTCACAAATTGATTTGCGTGTGGTTGCGCATGTTTCAGGCGACAAAAACATGATCGAAGCTTTCACTAAAGGCGAAGACATTCATCGCGCGACTGCTTCCATCATCAACAAAGTTTCCATGTCGCAAGTGACGGAAAAAATGCGCAGCAAGGCTAAGACTTTGAACTTTGGCATCATCTATGGCATGGGCGTGTTTGGTTTTGCGGCCTCGGCTGGCATTGATCGCGAAGAAGCCAAAAACTTTATCAATGAATATATGGAAAAGTTTTCGGGCGTGGCAAAGTATATGCATGACACTAAGCAGGAAGTTAAGAAAAATTTGTTTGTCGAAACACAACTGGGTCGTCGACGCTATATCCCAGAAATAAACTCCGCCAATTTTCAAGTGCAGTCTGGGGCTGAACGCATGGCCATCAATATGCCGATTCAAGGCATGGCCGCCGACATCATGAAGCTCGCCATGATTGAAGTAACTCACGAATTAGAAACGAATTATGGACAAATGGACACGAATAACGACAAAATAAAAATGGTGCTACAAGTGCACGATGAAATAATTCTAGAAGTGAAAGAAGAAATTGCACAAGAGATTGCCCAGAAAATCAAAGAAATTATGGAGAATGTCATCAAACTCAAAGTTCCGTTGGTGGTGGATGTGAACATCGGGGACAATTGGGGCGCGATATGAAAAGTATTGAAGGGGCTTGCGCAATTTAGCATAGGCTCCTTAAAAATGGCATGTATGAAAGTTGTTAGGATGAAGAGATATTAGTTTATTTTTTGAGATAAAAAATTAATAATATAGCAAGTATAGTATAATCATTTGCTGACATTTTTTTATTTTGCCAAATGTCAGCAAAACTAATATACTAGGCACATTGATTATTAATAAAAAATGATATGCCCGAACTGCCAGAAGTCCAAACGGTGGTGGATGATTTGAATAAAAAAATAAAAGGTGATATTATCACTGATTTTTGGAGTGAGTGGCCCAAGGCCATCAAAGAAAAAACACTGGCTACTTTCAAAAAAGAAATTGTGGGACGAAAAATTTTGGGTGTGCGCCGAATTGGCAAAAATATTTTTGTGGATTTGTCGGATAAAAAAACTTTGTATTTGCACCTCAAGATGACGGGACACCTACTTATAAAAATCCAAAATCCAAATGACAAATTTCAAATAAAATCTAAAAATCAAATTTTAAAATCAAAAGAAGTTGATTATTTTGCAGATAGAGTGAATCAGTATGTTCGACATAAATTTTTTTTAAGAACCGATGCGAAACAACAAAACATTGATGAATCTACGAATGGAAAAGTTGACACTGTTAAAAATTTCGTAGATTCGAATCGGTATGACAAGGTCATAGAGTTTTCCGATGTCAGAAAATTTGCTAAGATTGTTTTGGTGGACACGGACAAAGTTTTGGAATTGCCAGAAATCAAAGCTTTGGGCGTGGACGCGGTGAGCCCGGAATTTACTTTCAAAAAATTCAACGAGATTTTGGACAAAAAAGCTAAGAGTCTAATTGGTATTATCTTGATGGATCAGCATTTGATTGCTGGCATTGGCAATATTTATCGCAGTGAAATTTTATTTGCAGCGGGCATTTTGCCAACTAGACAGGCTGAAAAAATCTCACTGGCTGAACGCAAAAAACTTTTTATCTGGATTGGTAATATTTTACAAAAGGCCATTGTATTGCGGGGAACTTCCGATTCTGACTATCGCGACACTTCCGGCGCGCCCGGCGGATTCCAAAAGGTTTTGCAGGTCTATCGTAAGGCTGGTGAAAAATGTCAAAAATGTGATACAATAGTTGTGCGTGAAACAATCGGACAGAGAAGTGTTTTCTTTTGTCCGAAGTGTCAAAAATAATTAAAACTTAAAAATATATGCAAAACAAGCAAAAGATCATTATTGCCATAGTGGCAATTGTGGTGGTGGCAGGAGGATGGTATCTTTTCTCTTCATCAAAGGATGTGAAAAAAATCGAAATAAGTAATGGCGATCAGCCAAAGGAATATGCAATTGTTAATGAAGGGCCAGTCAGTCCTATTTCCGGCTTGGCTTGTGAAAACTGGAACAAGCGACCAGTGGCAGTGATGCAACCAGCCGATGTGCAGGCGCGACCAGCTGCTGGATTTTCCCAAGCGGATATGGTAATTGAAATGCCAGCCTTCACTGGCTCAGTCACTCGGCTGATGGGTGTGTATGTTTGTGACATTCCGAAAGAAGTGGGCGCCATTCGTAGTTCACGCCATGATTATATTGCTTTGGCCAAAGGTTTGGACGCAATTTTCATTTATTGGGGCGGATCACATTTTGCTCTAGATTTGTTGAAAGAAAAAGTGATCGACAACTATGATTGTATGACTGGCAGTTATTGCGCTCGCTGGGATGTCTCCGGCAAAATGCGTTTGGAGGATACTGGGCACATCACTAAGGATAATATCTTGGCGATGATTGCTGATAAACAATATCGCACCGAAGGAAAATTCTCCGGCTATGCCCATCAAGGCGAAGCACCGTTGGATCAAAGACCGGAAGGCGGACACTTGCGCGTCGCATTCAAAAAACCTTATGACGCCGAATATGATTATGACAAAGCTACCAACTCATATTTGCGAACTTGGGGTGAGGCTATCGATACTGATCGCAACAATGACCAACGTGTCGCGCCGAAAAATGTGGTGGTTTTGATCGCGGCTTCAGAGCAGATTATGGCTGATTATGATTATGTCGGCAAAGGCATGAGTGATCCTTGGAAGAATGTAGAAGAAATCAAAAAGACGGGAGTGGAAAGCATCAGTGGTCGTTATAACAATGTGCAAATTGGTGACCCATGGTATGACTCTTCTGATTCCGGCGAAGCACGCTATTATTTGAATGGCAAAGAATATATGGGTACTTGGAAGAAAGACAAAGCACGTTTGGATAGCAAATTGTTTTTTTATGACCAAGCTGGCCAAGAAATGAAATTTGTTCCAGGTCAGATTTGGGTGGAGATTTTGGAACCAGGACAAGCCTTACGCTGGACACCGGGAGTATAAAAAATTACAAAAACCAAGATACAATAACCAAAAAAATCACAATGACCAAATTCAAAAAATAAAAATTGGATTTTGGAAATTGTGATTTTTTGGAATTTGTACCTTGTAATTTGATTATTGAAAAATATGATAATATTTTTATTTGGTGAAGATTCATTTCGGTCTAGCCAAAAAGTCCTAGAAATTAAACATAAATTTCTGGCAACAGATACTATTGGCTCTGGCTTGTCAGTTTTTAATTATGGACAAAATAATAAACAAAAATTGCTGGATGTTTTGAACACGCCCAACTTGTTGGCGCCTAAGCGCTTGGTGATTGTGCGAGACATGCTTGAAGCGGGGACAGATATTGAAAAAGACGAGTTATTAGATTATTTGAAAAAATATGAAAAACAAATCCAAGCGGAGTTGGATTTGGTGCTGGTGTTTTGGGAGGATGGTCAGCCCAAGAAAAACGGCAAGTTGTATAAAGTTTTGGAAAAAATGGCCAAGTCACAAAATTTTGAAAAATTGGGCGGTCTCAAATTGACGCAATGGATAACTCAAAGGATTAAAGAACTAGACGATAAAAGTGGCATCTCCAGAAGTGCCTTGGAAAAATTGATTTTGTTTGTCGGGAGTGACACCAATTCGTTAGACAAAGAATTGCACAAGCTGGTTGATTTTGCTGATGGCAAAGTTATTCAGGCAGAGGATGTGGATTTGTTGGTGCGGGCTAATTTGGATACCAATATTTTCAATACGATTGATGCCTTGGCCAGCAACAACAAAAAAGAAGCTTTGCGCTTGTTGCAAGAACATTTGAAAAAAGGCGAGGATCCTTTTTATATCTTTTCAATGTTTGTCTATCAATTTCGCAATCTTTTGAAAGTGGCAGATTTGCAAGGTCAATTTTTTGGCAATGAATCAGCTATCGCCAAAGCGGCAGGCCTGCATCCCTTTGTGGTCAAAAAAAGTCTTGGACAATTGCGCAATTTTCCTTTGCCGAAATTGAAAACTGTCTATGAAAATCTCAGTCAGCTCGACACGCAAATTAAGACTGGGCAGATTGAGGTGAAGGTGGCATTGGATAAATTTGTTGTCGAGCTCTAAAGCAAAAAAACTTTCGCCCATAACGAAGTGCGTTTCCCTGCCTACTGGCAGGCAGGTTTTCGTCCACTTTCTTTGCTGCCAAAGAAAATGGACACCCTGTTCTTTGGGAAAAGAAAAATGGCGAATAATCAAAAAACACCCTTTCAGGTGTTTTTTGATTGGGGAAGATTATTTCTTGATTGTAATAGCTTTGACTTTCTTGTTCAATCTTGATTTCTTGCGAGCAGCGGTGTTCTTGCTGATCACTTCTTTCTTGGCAGCTTTGTCCAAAGCTTGGAAAGCTTTTTTCGCCCATTCTCCAGCGGTCTTGGCATCGTTTTTAGCGATGGCTTCAGTAGCTTTCTTGATGGCACTGCGGAAAAGACCTTTGATTTTCTTGTTAATCTCAGTCTTTCGCTCAGTCACGCGCATGTATTTCTTAGCGGATGTTTTGATTGGCATAGTTTTTTTTAAGTTAATTCACTTTTAGTTACCTACTATTTTTAGCATAGCATTTTGATTTAGGCAAGGGTGGGTCAACAGTGCTTTTCTTTTTGCTGAAAAAAGGCTAGAATTCTAGTAGATAATAATCACAACAAGTCATAGGAAATGATTGCTAAGATAAAAGGGACAATTGAATATCGTAAGGATAAATTTGTAGTGGTAGATGTTTCCGGCGTGGGCTACAAAGTGCATCTCACAACTTATGCGCTGGGCAAAATCGCGGGCGTGGAAAAGGTGGTTTTTTTCATTCACACTTCAGTCCGAGAGGATGCGCTGGATTTGTATGGTTTTTTGACTTTGGAAGAATTAGATATGTTTGAGCTGTTGATTTCCATTTCTGGCATCGGTCCCAAAGCAGGCTTGGGAATTTTGTCGATTGCGACCCCGCAAACTATCAAAACTGCCATTCTGAACGAGGATTCCTCGATTCTGACCAAAGTCTCAGGGGTGGGCAAAAAAACCGCTGAGCGAGTCATTTTGGAGCTTAGAAACAAGGTTGCAGACATGCCGGAGAGTGAAAAAGAGGATGCTGTCTCGGATTCTGATGCCATTGAAGCTTTGGTTTCCATGGGCTATTCCGTGACTGAAGCGCGCGATGCTTTGAAATTGGTGGCCAAGGATGTGACTGACATTGGGCAACGCATCGGGCTGGCTTTGCGCAGTTTGGGCAAAAAATAGTTTAGCTATAAAATTTTACCTCAATCAAAACGCCCATAGTAGAATTTCAAATAAATAGTTTTTCCCAAAAGGTAATCCACCAGTTCTACTGGTGAGACTCGAATAGGTTTTACCGTTCCAGCAACCACAAAAAAAAGACACAGTACT
>LBXA01000025.1 GCA_000995125.1 Candidatus Moranbacteria bacterium GW2011_GWA2_39_41
TTTTTTAATATTTGATAGATTAATTGTTAGAATCCTAGGTTTTTTATTTGAAAAATCGAAAGGGCTCATCATTAGATTTTTAAATGAGGTATCACGATATCTGGAGAGATTATTCAAAAAGCACTTGAAATATTATCAAAAGAATTTTGGTTTTCATTTTCATGGAGATAGCCTTAATTGTTTAGCTATCTCCAAGATTAGATTTTAAATGATAAATCGACTAGGGCTATCATTAGATTTTGGATGAGTTACTGCGAGCTTTTGCCTTATTTCTCTTAGTATAATATAGTGTATATACCTTAATATATACTAAAATGTCTGATATTGACGATATAAAATCGCGTCTGAACATCGTGGATGTTCTGGGAGGGTATATCCGCTTGGAAAAAGCCGGCACTAATTGGCGCGCCAATTGTCCGTTTCACAATGAAAAAAGCCCGTCTTTTATGGTCAGCGAAGACAAGCAGATTTGGCATTGTTTTGGCTGTCAGAAGGGCGGTGACATTTTTGGTTTCGTGATGGAAATTGAGGGTTTGGATTTCAAGGGGGCTTTGAATATTTTGGCTGATAAGGCTGGTGTTGAGCTTAAAAAAACCAATCCCAAACAAGCGGCCGAAAAAAATCGCACCTTGGAAATTTTGGAAATGGCCACAAAATTCTATCAAGCTCATTTGTTACAAACTGCTCCCGGCAAGAAAATTTTGGAATATTTGTATGATCGTGGCATCAATGATGAGTCAATCAAAGATTTTCGTTTAGGCTATGCGCCCAAAGGCTGGAGCAATACGATGTCATTTTTGATGAAGAAAGGCTTTACAGTTGAAGAAATTGCCAAGACAGGATTATTAGTTGAAAAGAATAGACAGGACGCAGGCGCTACAAACTACCAACCACAAACTACAAGCCATTACGACCGTTTCCGAGATAGAATTATGTTTCCCATTGCTGATTCCAATGACAAAGTTGTGGGCTATAGCGCGCGTGTGGCGCCAGGCGGAGATGAATCGCAAGCCAAGTATGTAAATAGTCCGGAAACAGAAGTCTATCACAAGAGCAAAATTCTCTATGGCATCAGTCGTGCTAAGAATGAAATTCGTTTGCAAAAATCAGCCCTGCTGGTCGAGGGCAATATGGATGTGATTGCGGCGCATCAAGCAGGACTCAAAAATACCGTAGCGGTTTCAGGCACAGCTTTGACCCAAGAACATTTGAACATCATCAAAAGATATGCCGACAAAATTGATATGTGTTTTGATATGGACAATGCTGGTGAGTTGGCTACGAAAAAAAGCATCAAGCTGTGTTTTGAAAAAGAAGTGAATGTGCGCGTGGTGCAATTGCCATCTGGCAAAGACGCAGCTGATTTGGCCAAAAACAATCCAGAGATTTTGCGTGAGTCAGTGGAAAAGGCCAGACCCGCGATGGAATATTTTTTCGACAAAGTGCTTTCGAAATATAACAAGGAAAAAGTTGAAGACAAAAAAATAATCTCAGAAGAATTGTTGGAGATGATTGGCTTTTTAGCTAATGAGATTGAGAAGAGTCATTGGTTGAAAAAATTGGCGGCTGAAATTGATATTGACGAGAACATATTGACGGATATGCTGAAAAAGGCTAGTCTTAGAGATAGAGTAGTTAGAACTTCACAAGACTTGCCACAAGAAAGCAAGATCTTCGCCCCTAGTGGCAAAATTGAAACTCTCACAAAAGACCTAGTTGGATTAATGCTAGTATATAGCGATGTTTGGAAGGAAATGTTGGACAATGAGGATTTATCCTTTGTTCCAAAAGATAGCCTTCTAAGTGTTATGATTCAAAATGGTGGAGGGTTTCATTTTAGTTTCGATGAACTAACTAAAAATCTTGAATCCCAATCCGATAGAGCTGCGGCTGAAAAAATATATTTCGAAACTCGATATAAAATCGGCCTAGACAATAGTCTAGCAGAAATTGTTCTCGAAAAACCTTTGGCAGAAGCAAAAAATAGATTGCAAAAAATTAAATATGAAATCAACAAGAGTCGTTTAGATAAAATCTCAAAAGACTTGGATGCCGCCAGAAAAAAATCTGACGCGCTAGCCGTGAAATTCTTAGGTGAAGAATACACCAACATCAATGCAGAGCAAGCTGTATTAAACAAAGCAATAAACTAAAGTGCAAATATTTTAATTATCAATTAGCAACATCCAAAATTGTTTGTATGTTGAAAATTAGTAATCACTATGGCCCAAAAGAAAAACGTCAAAAAGCCTCTAAACAATAAAAAGCAAAAAGTTGCAGTGAAAAAGACAAACAAAAAAGTCGTTAAAAAAGTAACCAAAAAAATTATCAAAAAAATTATCAAAAAAGTTGCTAAACCTGCAAAAAAGGCTAGCAAAGTTGTGGCAAAAAAAGTTGCCAAGGTGGTGAAAAAGGTTGCAAAAAAAGAAAAGAAAGTTGTGAAAAAAGTGGCTTCACCAGTCAAAGCTAAACAAGCTATCAAAGCTATTAAAATTGTTGAGCCTAAAAAAGTTTCCAAGCCAGCCAAGGTTGGTCAAAGTCGCGCTGAGAAAAAAATCAGCCAAGGCAAACAAGTGGTGCCCTACAAAGCCAAAGAAGAAAAGAAAAAAAGCATCGCTGAAGAATTGCTCTATCGTGGTAAGCAAAGAGGTTTCATCACTGAAGATGAGATTTTGCATGCTTTTCCAGATGCTGAAAAAAGCATCGAAGAATTGGGCAGTCTGTATGAAAAGCTAGAAGACATGGGCGTGCACGTTCTGGGGTCAGATGAGATGATCAAGATGGAAACTGACAAGGTGGTGTCTGATTTTGAAGAAGAAAAAGTTAGCAAAAAAAGAAAGAAAAAAGAAATTGATGTGCCAGAAGAAGCCTCTTCTGATTTGGTGCAAATGTATTTGCGAGAAATTGGACGTGTGGAGCTTTTGAAAACTGAAGAAGAAATTTCTTTGGCCAAAAGAATTGAAAAAGGTGATCCAATTGCCAAACAAAAACTGACCGAAGCCAACTTGCGATTGGTGGTGAGTATTGCCAAGAAATATGTGGGTCGCTCACACAATTTGTCATTGCTAGATTTGATTCAAGAAGGCAACATCGGACTTTTCCGTGCGGTAGAAAAATTTGATTATACTAAAGGTTATAAATTTTCAACTTATGCCACTTGGTGGATTCGCCAAGCCATCACGCGAGCCTTGGCTGATCAATCTAGAACGATTCGTATTCCAGTGCATATGGTGGAAACTATCAACAAATATACACAAATCACTCGCAGACTTGTTCAAGACTTGGGACGTGAACCATTGCCAGAAGAAGTGGCGGTGGAAATGGGCATCGAAGTTGACAAGATTCGTCACATCATGAAAATTTCGCAAGAAACAGTTTCTTTGGAAACTTCAGTGGGTGACAGTGATGACGACAGTGTGTTGGGAGATTTCATCGAAGACACCGAAACTGTTATGCCGCATCATGTAGCTTCCCGCAAACTCTTGCGCGATCATGTGACCGAAGTTCTGAATTCTCTGACTCCGCGTGAGCAAAAAATCTTGAAAATCCGTTTCGGTTTGGAAGATGGTGTGGTTCACACCTTGGAAGAAGTGGGTCAAGAATTTGGGGTGACCAGAGAACGCATCCGTCAGATTGAGGCCAAAGCCTTGGAAAAGATTCGTGAACATGATGGCATCAAGAAACTCAAGGATTATTAGGATTTGAGGCCAAAACTTGATTTTTTATCTGGGTTTGGTATAATGATTAGGCTTTAAAAATTCAACCTTTGTATCACTAAAAAAGTGCAAAGTTCCGCGATAGCTCAATGGTAGAGCAGTTGACTGTTAATCAATTGGTTCCAGGTTCGAGTCCTGGTCGCGGAGCCTTGCACTTTTTTGTTTTGGGAAAATTTGGATCCAAGTTATGCACAGGTAGGCAATTGACAGTGATAATTTGAGTGTTATAATATCATCATCATAAGTATAATTAACACTTTGAAAAATATATGCAAAAAAACAAAAAAACAAAAAACTTAGCAATTTTTGAAGGGCAGAAAATTCGAAGACATTGGGATGATAAAAATCAAGCATGGTATTTCTCGGTGGTGGATATCATTTTTGTGCTTACAGAAAGTGCCAACCCTACGGATTATTTGAAAAAATTGAGAAAAAGGGATGTTGAATTGGGAAAATACATAGGGACAAATTGTCCCCAGGTAGAAATGGCTACTGAAAGCGGAAAAATTAGAAAAACTCTAGCTGGCAATCCAGAACATCTTTTTAGAATAATTCAATCTATTCCAAATAAGAAAGCTGAGCCAATCAAATTGTGGTTGGCTAAGGTTGGTTATGAATGAGTGCAGGAAATGTCTGATCCAGAAAAGGCCTTGAATCGATCACGGGAATATTGGCAGAAAATGGGACGTAGCAAGGATTGGATTCAGCAGAGGATGATGGGGCAAGAGATTCGCAACAAGCTGACAGACTATCGGAATGACAACGAAGTGAAAAGAGGTGAAGAGCTTGCAATTTTGACCAATATCATTCATGAAGAATGGGCGGATTTGTCTGTGAAAGACCACAAAAATTTGAAAGGCTTGAAAACACAAAATTTGCGCGACCACATGACAGATGCCGAACTGCTTTTCACAGCTTTGGCGGAACTTTCCACTCGTCAGATTGCGGACACGATGCAAGCAAAGGGTCTGGAAGAAAACAAAGCGCCAGCCAAAAAAAGGTGGACAGGTTGCCAAAAATGCGCGCCTGGAATTGGAGCAAAAAACTGGCAAAAATGTCGTGTCCAAACAAAATTTTCTGTCATCGCGAAAAACCAAGAGAATAAAGTAGTTAGAATGATAAATAA
Source organism: Candidatus Moranbacteria bacterium GW2011_GWA2_39_41 (assembly GCA_000995125.1). GTDB lineage: Bacteria > Patescibacteriota > Minisyncoccia > Moranbacterales > UBA2206 > UBA2282. The sequence goes on from LBXA01000025.1 coordinate 4,843, forward strand.
AAAAGAAGCAGAAAAAATACATCTGGAAGATTAGTCGAGGACGGTCCTCGCTAAGCATTGTCAAAAATACCATGGATTCATATGAGCCTGATTATTCCAGGTTGAAAGGTGTTGTAAGTGTATATAATCCGGGAGAGAAATATGCAGATTCAGTAATTCAAATATTGCATGTTCTTAAAAAATATGCAGGAGAATTATTTATATAGATTTTAATTAGTTCTTATTGGTCAGATGTATAAAATTAATAATCTTGAAAAAATACAATCAGATTTAGTAAAATTATTTCCAAATGAAAAGAATTACATAGGAAGACTAGCGGAATCCATGCTTTACTTTGATTCTAGGATGTATGAGGTTGCTATAGCAGAAAACAAACTAAGAAGAGATTCTTTTAGAAACTCACTCATACTAACCTTGGGACTAAAATTCAAACTAAAGCCACTATTGAGATTTCTTAATAAAAGATCCTTGCGTGATTTTCAGCAGGAGTTTTTTGATAAGTATATAGCTTTTTTGCAAAGTTACTATGCGCTATTATCAACAACTGCACTATTCGTTAAAACATCTGAACATATAGAAAAACAGCATATTTCTACAGGAAATAGTATGAAAAAGTTTCTTGAGACGTGTAAAGAAAATAAAATTATTGAAAATAATGTATTTCAAATTTTAAATCAGGCAAGAATCAATTCCGCTTTATTCAAATGCAGCTGGTGTCATCCCGTTGGTTGGGGTGCTTACTGAAAAGGGTGTGGCAGTTGGGACGAGTCTGGCTTTTATGATGGCAGTGAGCAGTGACAGGACTTTCCCTTCCAGAATTTATGATTCTCAAAAAAGTGATGAAGGTAAAGTTGATTATAATTTTTGCGGGTATTGTTGGAATAGGCATAATTTTTACTGGGTATTTGTTTAACTTGGTTTTGAAATGATTGATTTGATTTCAGTTGTTTTATTATTGAGTAAAAATTGTATATAATAATCTTAAGAAAGACAAATTCAAAGGGCTATCACACTCGCTAGAGTTTTATGGTCTGTGTAAAAAATGTTGCTAATTGTTTAAATCTCAAATTTTATACTATGCACGATATTTTTTTAGATGCGCTTGTTGATAGTGCAAAAACAATCCCGTTTTTATTGTTTGTTTATATTGGAATTGAGTTGGTCGAATATAAGCTTGCCAATAGGTTGATAGAAAAAATTAAGAAAGCTGGATCGATTGGGCCAGCTATTGGTGCAATTGCCGGAATCTTGCCTCAATGTGGCTTTTCTGTTTTTGCAACAGCATTATATAATCAAAGATTCGTCACCATTGGAACATTGATGGCTGTTTATTTGTCAACTTCAGATGAAGCTATTCCTGTTATCTTATCTCAACCGGATAAGATTGGCATTATCGTGCCATTGATTGTCACCAAGGTCATAATCGCACTTATTTTTGGATATATACTTGATCTTATTTATCAAAAAAACAAACAAAAAACCTTGGCACATGTGGAGGTATATAATCTTGGGTATGACAATCCCAACCATTCGCACGATGATGTTTTAAGCAGAAATGCTTGTTGTGGGCATCATGTGGAAAATTCAGCGAAAAATTTTAGTATAAGAAAGATTTTTTTTCACCCATTGGTACATGCCTTGAAAATATTCATATTTATTTTTATTGTCACATTCGCCATAAACCTTGCCCTTGTCGAGCTTGGCGATGCAGTGTTGGCAAAAATTTTCTTGAGTAATGGCTTTCTCCAACCATTTTTAGTGGCATTCTTTGGTCTTATTCCAAATTGTGCGGCTTCAGTTGGCATTACCGAGCTTTATTTGAAGGGTATTATCACCTATGGATCCGTGATTGCAGGACTCTGTGCTAGTGGTGGGCTGGGAATTTTAATTTTGTTTAGAGAAGAGAAAAATAAATTAGATGCAATCAGGATTGTCGGGTTGCTTTTTGGGATAAGTGTCATGGCCGGATTATTTGTGCAATATATTTTGAAATTTTAATTTCTTCAGTAGAACGAATTAGTTAATTTATTGTTTATTACAGGAAAAACTACAATAAAAGTCAACCAATACCAAATTAATTTGAAGCGCGCTATATCACCGAGGCTTCACCTCAATGCAGTTAAGGCCTAGTAGAGGTGAAGCCTCTGACAAGAAAATAGCAATTGATTAAGCCACCGTGATACCTCATTTAAAAATCTAATGATGAGCCCTTTCGATTTTTCAAATAAAAAACCTAGGATTCTAACAATTAATCTATCAAATATTAAAAA
>LBXA01000026.1 GCA_000995125.1 Candidatus Moranbacteria bacterium GW2011_GWA2_39_41
ATTTTTTAATATTTGATAGATTAATTGTTAGAATCCTAGGTTTTTTATTTGAAAAATCGAAAGGGCTCATCATTAGATTTTTAAATGAGGTATCACGGTCCTTGACAAGTCGTCTTCCGAAAAACAAAAAATCCTCTATTTTTCAAGAAGATTTTTTACAAAATTATTTTCAATAAATTTATAATCCGTATTTAGACTTGTTGGCCACATGCTCGGGAAAAGTTGCGGAGAAAATTGTTTGGCCGGTTTTAGGGTCGCTCAAGAAATAATTGTATGGCGAATCTTTGGGATAGATTGTGGCTTTGATAGCAGACAGTCCTGGGTTAGCCACTGGTCCAATTGGCAAGCCCTTGTTGGCATAAGTGTTATAGGGCGAATCAATTTTAGTTTGTGCCAAGCTATGCGCATCTTCCTTATCATTCAAAATATATGATAGTGTTGCGTCACTTTGTAAGGCCTGTCCAACATTCAAGCGATTCCAAAAGAGTCCGCTCACTAACGCGCGATCAGCCTCAGTACTCACTTCTCGCTCGACAATGCTAGCCACAATTAAAACATCAAAAAATGCTTTGTTTTGTTTTTTAATTTCCGCTCGTAAACTATTATCAAATTTTATTTCCGTATTATTAAGAATTTTTTTCACAATTCCTTCTGGCGTCGCTTCTTTGGCAAAATAATACGTGTCTGGAAAAAGATATCCTTCCAGAGATGCAGCTTTTGGCTTGTCAGATAGCACACTAAATTGGGAAATCAAATCTTGCAACGGCTTATTCACAATCTCCAAAAAAGCTTTGCCATCAAATCCATGCGCTTGCAACTCCCAAGCCATTTGCGCTGCCGTCCAACCTTCCTTGAATAAGACTTGTTCAAAAACTTTTTTTGGATTTGTGATGACCACCGCAATTTCCGGAATAGTCATATTGCCATTCAACAAATATTCACCAGGATAAATCTTGTCGAGCAAATTGTGAGTTTTTAAATAGAACCAAAAATATATTTTCCCAGTAATCATTCCTTTGTCTTCAAGATTAGTTGCAATCTGCGCATTCCCCTCGCCTTTCTTGATTTCAAAAAGACTATTTTGATTTTGTGCTCCATGAGAAAAATATACCTGTGAGCGTACATAAAAAAATCCGCTGATGACAGTGATTGCAATTACGATTAATGCTATGCTTATTTTTTTCATTCGTTATTATTTAGCAAAGAATTAGTGGCACAAATGTAAAACCTGGAAACTCCTCTTTGAAAAATTTATCTTCGCTTTCTCTTTCAATATAGACAATGCTACTACCTACTGGCAAAACCATCTTGCCACCAATTGCCAATTGTTCTTTCAGGGCTTGTGGAATTGTGTCCATGGCAGAAGCGGAAACTAAAATTCGATCATATGGTGCCTGCTCAGGAAAACCTTTGCTTCCATCAGCATTGTGAAATTCAGCGATGCCTTGTTTCACAAAACCGAATTTGCTAACATTGCTTTCGCCAAATTCACATAACTGCGAAATCAATTCCACTGCAATCACCTTCCCCTCTTGTCCAACAATGTGTGACAACAATGCCGTGGTCCAACCAGAACCACTCCCGATGTCCATAATTTTTTGTCCTTTTTGTGGCTCCAAGAGTTCTAGCATAAATGCCACCACCAACGGTTGTGAGATTGTTTGCCCATAACCAATTGGCAAGGCCACATCCGCATTAGCTTGCAACTCCAATTCTTCTGGTACAAATTCAATCCGATTGGTGTGCTCAAAAGCCTCGATGATTGCATCGCTTTTGAGATATCCGTTTTGCATCAAATCATTAACTAATTTGCTCACCCAGCACTAACTTTCAATATTGCTAAAAAATTATTTTAACAAAAGCAAAAGCACATTAAATTATTATAGACCCATCACCTGAATAATCACATCTCTTGTTCGCGATCCGTCCATTTCAACTAAGAATATATTCTGCTTTTCCGTCAAAAGCATCTTGCCCTTTTCCAATGGAACAGTCTGACTAATTCCCAAAAATATACTTTTACAATGCGAATGACCATTGCTACGTCCATCGGATTTGTGTGATCGATTGAGTTCAAAGGTGTCGTGTGAATAGCGATCATTGATTGGCACCAAACGATAGAGCACGCGCATAAAATCCTGAATGAGCATTGGCTCATTGTGATTGATCACAATGGAAGCTGAAGTGTGGGGTGAGAAAATCAAAACCTGACCTTCACGCACACCGGAGTTATCAATAACTTCAGAAACTTTGTCAGTGATATCAATAAATTCTATTTGGGTTGTACTTTTTATTTCAATAGTTTGTTTGTGTATTTTCATAATTCTACAAAATTACGAATTATTACAAAAATACAAATTTACAAAAAAAACTAACTTTTGTATTTTTGTATTATTTTGTATGTTCGTAGGTTTTATTTTTTAAATACTCCAGAAACGACTTTCACCACTCGTGGATCCAGCGCCTCTGGTATTATTCTATCAACAGTTGGCTTTTTAATCAAACCAGCAATCGCTTGCGCCACTTTCAGTTTGTGCGTGTCCGTGATTTTTTTCACGCCATTGTCGAGTGCTCCACGAAAAATTCCTGGAAACGCCAAAACATTATTCAATTGATTGGCATAATCCGAACGACCTGTAGCCACAACCAAGGCTCCACCCTTCTTTGCCTCTTCCGGCATAATTTCTGGAACAGGATTAGACATTGCAAAAACAATTGAATTTTTGTTCATTTTAGCGATGTGAATGTGTTGCAAAATGTTGGGTGCGGAAACACCAATGAACACATCTGCGCCAATCAGTGCTTCTTCAACTGTACCTTGCAACTTGTACGGATTAGTTAATTTAGCAATCTCCATCTTAGCCGAATTGAGTCCGCCGGCACGTTCCTGAAAAATGATGCCTTGCGTGTCCACCATCACGATATTTTTCGCACCATATTTCAAAAGCAATTTAGCAATCGCAGTGCCTGCAGCACCTGTGCCAGAAATCACAATTTTGATTTTCTTAATTTCTTTTTTAGCAACTTTGAGAGCATTGATAAGTCCCGCCAAAACTACCATAGCTGTGCCATGCTGATCATCATGCATAACTGGAATATTCATTTCTTCTTTCAAACGCTCTTCAATCTCAAAACAACGTGGAGCGCTCAGGTCCTCCAAATTGATGCCACCAAAAGTTGGTTCTAACAATTTCACAGTTCGAATGATTTCTTCCACATCTTGTGTGGCCAGAACGATTGGAAAAGCATCCACACCCGCCAATTCTTTGAAAAGCAAGGCTTTGCCCTCCATCACTGGCAAACCTGCCTCGGGGCCAATATTGCCCAATCCCAACACCGCCGAACCATCAGAAACAACCGCCACACAATTTTTGCGAATGGTATATTGCAAAGACAGTTTTTTGTTTTTCGCAATCGCTCGACAAACATCTGCCACACCTGGTGTATACAAAATCGGTAAATTTTCCTTGGTCAATTTCATTTTTGAATTAACCTCAATTCTGCCACCAAATTTTTTGGCAATTTCAATTGGTTTCATATAATTATAATTTTGATTTTTTATACACACTATTGGCGGCCAAGGCGCCTTCAGCGGCCGCCGTGATAATTTGGCGAAATTTGTTTGAACCAGTAGTGATGTCACCCGCGGCAAAAACTCCAGCCACATTTGTGCTTTGATTCACATCAACTTTGATGAAATTTTGCTCATCCGTTTCCACTCCCAATTTTCGTGCTAATTCAACGCCTGGTTCACTGCCAATTTCAATGAAAACACCATCAGTTACCAAGAATGTTTTATCATCAGATAGCGGTTTGTCCAAAATCAATTTCTCAACTTTGATGTCACCCTTTATTTCAATCACATTCGTTTCTCGAATAACTTCAATTTTTGGATTAACTGCCAATTTATCCAACCAGACCGGATCAGCTTTCAATTTTTCACCACGATATACCAAATAAACCTTGCTAGCAAAATCCGTCAGCTCCAAGGCCACCACTACAGCAGAGTTTCCTCCGCCAATCACACTCACAACTTTGTTACGGAAAAACATGGCATCACAGGTGGCGCAATATGACACGCCTTTGCCGGTGAATTCTTTTTCCCCAGGAATGTTCATTTTCTTATAACTACTACCCATTGCCATAATAATAGCCTTGGCTTGATATTTATCCTTGCCAGTTTCCACTTCAAAAATTCCATCATCATTTTTCGCAATTGTGCTAATCGACTCGCCTTTAATTTGCACGCCAAAATTATTCACCTGCTCTACAATGTTACCAATGAAATCACGTCCCGAAATAGCAATGATACCTGGCCAATTTTCCAAACTGTGAATTTCATTGACTTGCCCACCTGGCTCTACTCCGAAAATCAAGTGATCGAGCTTATAGCGTGAAGCATAAACTGAAGCGGTGAGTCCCGCCGCGCCAGCCCCCACAATCACCAAATCATAAATTTTACTCTCTGCTTCCATATCTTTAAATTCTTAATTTTTTATTAACCACCTTTCTATTTTAACACTCCACCATAAAAAAACAAACAACCACAAATGCAGGGTTGTTTTGGTTTTTTATACGATATTTTATGCCTTACTCAAAGCTTCTTTCAGGACATCTAAATTCTGAACACCCACAAATTCTTTCACTACTTGTCCACCCTTGAAAATTTTGATTGAAGGAATAGACATCACGCCATATTTGGACGCGATTTCTGAATTTTCATCGACATTGATTTTTCCAACTTTCGCCTTGTCTCCCATTTCAGTTGCCAATTGATCAATAATTGGTCCCATTATTTGACATGGTCCACACCACGGTGCCCAAAAATCAACCAAAGCCGGCGGGTCAGCCCTCAACACCTCTTGATCAAAATTTTGATCAGTAAATTCCATAGCCATAATTTTGAAAAGATTTTTTAAATTTACGAGAAAGCATTGTTCGAGTCCGCCAGCTGGCGGATTATCTGAAATTTTACTTTCGAATAAATTCAAAAATCTTTAATATTATATTTAAATTGTTTAGATCCAAGTGTAAATCAAATATGCGCCGATGAACAACATTATTGAACCAGCAATCAAATGCAGTAGTCGGATGTTTTGTTGTCTCCAGTTTTCCAATCTTTTCGCTCTGATTCCAAAATACATTCCAACAGTTATCACAATCATCGGCAAAATAAAAATAAAGTTATAAATTGCCAGCAAAGTGATTGATCGCATCAAATCTTCTTTCTGCGCCAAAAGTCCCAGAATGACGATATACGGGCCACTCGTACATGGCAAAAGAAACAAACTCACCAAAAATCCGGCTCCCATTGCACCCAATGGACTTGTCACTCTTTTTATAATAGCTTGCATTTTTGGTCGCCAATTGAATGGCACTTCCATCACAAAAACTTTTCCATACCAGAAAAAATCTTTGAGATTTGCCAGTCCAATCAGAACAGCTAGACCACCAATCACAATAGAAAATATTTGTGGCAGATTAAATGCTCCAATCGCCTTATAAATTCCCAAGCCCATCAAAAAATACGAGATGAAAACTGAAAGCGAAAATAACAATCCCGACAAAAGTCCCTCTTTCTTGCCTTTAGCGGAAATGACCGTCGCCACCAAAAGAATCAGGACAGCAAAAGCGCAAGGATTGATTGCATCTACAAGCGCTGCCCAGAATAAAACTGGCAGCGAAACACTGGCTCCTGATTTTTCATTTTCAACCTCACCTTCTTCATCAATCAATGATGCCTTGATATTTTCTGGTGTTGGAAATTCAGAGGCGTCAACTTTTCCAATTTCAATTTCAAAACTTTTAATAATTGGCTGATCACCGAAAATCATCTTATTGGAAAAAAATAATACTGGAAAACCACGCTTTTCAGCATCAACATTGAAAGCATCAAAAAACTTGTTCAAATAATCAATATTATATGGCCCCGAAGCCTCTATTTTCTGAATATCATATTTATCATAGATATTATTAGCTTGAAAATAGTCATTTACTATCTTACAGTGTGCGCAAGTTTCTGCATAAAAATAAACGGCCTTCTTTTTTTCCCCTTGAGCCAAAACCAAAACAGGAAAAGTTAGAATCAAAGCAAAAATTAAAATTGTTTTTTTCATATTTTTTTATTACGAACTACAGAAATTCCATTCGTACATTCGTATTTATTCGTAATTCGTAGGATTATTATTTCCCAAAACGGCGTTGTCGGCTGGCATATTCTTCCAGTGCTTCACCTAATTTTTCATCATTGAAATCTGGATACTTTTCTTCTGAAAAGTATAACTGCGAATTGGCTGTGTCCCACATCATAAATCCAGTGCTCAAATGAGCATCACCACCCGTGCGAATCAAATAGTCCACAGCTGGCAATTGCGCTGTCATTAAATTTTCTTTCAAAAGTTCTGCGGTTATCTTAACATTTTTTTCATATTTATTGTGAATCTTGACAATAGCTGATAGTATGTCATCGTCACCATTATAGGCTAACATGAAATTCAGCATTTTCTTTTCATATTTTTGAGTTTTTTCAATCAAGGCATGAATAACTTTTTTCAATGAATCCGGAAATTGCTCTTCCCAGCGACCAATGAAGTTCACTCTGACTTCATTTTCATCAATATCAGTTCCATTCAAAAGTCTTTCAAAATATTTCTTATAAATATCTAAAAGTGCCTTTTTTTCCTGCAAAGGCCTCTTAGTTAGATTGTCCATGGATGATCCCCAAATTGTCATACAATCAACCCCCTTTTTCAAGGCAAATCGAATAAGCTTTTCGGTATTCTCCGCACCAGCTTCGTGTCCATCCCAAGGCTCCAATCCTCGGTCTTTAGCCCAACGACGATTGCCATCTGGTATAATTGCCAAGTGCTTTGGTATATTGTTTGATATTTCTTCAGTCATATATACAAATTTTACCTTGAAATTAGAAAATAGGCAATCCAGCGCAGTAACTCATCCAAAATCTAATGATTGCCCTAGTCGATTTATCATTTAAAATCTAATCTTGGAGATAGCTAAACAATTAAGGCTATCTCCATGA
>LBXA01000027.1 GCA_000995125.1 Candidatus Moranbacteria bacterium GW2011_GWA2_39_41
ATTTTTTAATATTTGATAGATTAATTGTTAGAATCCTAGGTTTTTTATTTGAAAAATCGAAAGGGCTCATCATTAGATTTTTAAATGAGGTATCACGGGGATTGTCAAATAAAATTGACTTTTTGGCTGAAACAATGATTATTTCACCTGCTCAACCACCTCACGAAATTCTTCGGCTTCAATGAAGGCTCCTTCTGAGTTTTTGAGGTTATATTTCTGACCGATGTCTTTCAATTTCATTTTTGCGTCCACATCCGCTGGCAAATGCAATTTTTCTTGGAAAACAGAAAGTGGAATGCCAGTTGTGTCGATCAAATATTGCAAAGTGTTGCTCCCGCGCAAATTAGTCAGATCCAATTCACCGCTCGTATTCACGATGTTGGACGGCGATTTGACTTGCCACAATGGCGTGAACATGAAAATCAGCAGTGGCAAAAAGAATGCACCGATGACAATCAAACTGAATTTGGTTTTGGAAATTTCCCGACCAAAAACCTTGGCTTTCAAACTGCTCTTGGGACAATCACTCACAACAATCCAAGCAACTGATGCAATCAGCTGATTTTGTTTCATCTTGCTTTTCAACTGGCAGACCAGCTGGACAACTGCGCGTGCAAGTTCCACAACTGATGCAAGTTGAAGCGTTGCGAGAAATTTTGAACGGGCTCAATTTTTTGAAAATCGCGAAAGTCGCACCGAGTGGACAAAAATAGCGACACCACCAATTTTTGGAAAAAAGTGAAGCCAAAACCAAAATGCCCAAAATCGAATAGCCAAAAACTTTCTCATCAAATTCTTCCCCGAAATGCATCAGCGCATTGAAAGGATCATAGGCGCGGAAAACCAAATCGCCAACTTGGAAAGAAAAATAAATTATCGCTGCCAAAATGACATATTTAGCATAACGCAAAACCGCATCCACCTTGGCTGGCAATTCAACATCTTTTTTGATGCCAATTTTTCTTCCCAAAGATCGCATCCATTCCTGAATGGCACCCAATGGGCAAAAATGTGAACAAAAAACTCGACCAAAAATCAAAGTTGAAACCAACAAGATGCCCATCAAAATAAATGAACTAGCATAGATGCGTTTCAAATATTCTCCGGTAAAAAGATAGGTCAAAAATCCTTCAATTGCTCCAAAGGGACAATAGGCATCAATCGGTGCCGCTTTTTCAATACCAAATTTCAAATGACTCAAGGTCAAAAACAAAACGATTCCAACCGCTGTGATTTGTGAAAGTGTGCGCAACTTTATTTTATATTTCATCGTATACTTAAAAAATTGTTAAACTATTCAAAACAAAGAGGATATTTTTTGATATCCTCTTTGTCTATCTTCACTCTTATTGCATGTGATCGCAAATTCCATCCTTGTTGGCGTCAACAAAATTTCCTCCTCGATTTTGTCCACGCTGACCATTCATCATTCCGCGACCTTGGCCACCGCCTTGTCCCAAACCAAGCTCGGAGCGAATAGCGTTAGCTTCTGAGGTTTTGCCTTCCAACATCAATTTGTGCATTTGTGAAAAGCGAGCAAAATTCTGCTCATTCACTATGCGAGCTGCGCCACGATCATTCATTTGTGCTTTCCACGCTGCATAATCATTGCTTTCAAAAGCCTTTTGTATTTGCGCATGCCGTTCAGGTGTGTAGTTTGGTCCAAATTTGGCTGGATTGCCTTGATAGGCATAAGTGCCAGTTGCAAACGCTACGGCGCCCAATGCCACCAAACCCAGACCACCCAACATAATCGTTTTTTTGTTCATTGTTTTTAGTGATTATTTTTTAATTAATTGCTGCTAGCACAATATAATACGCCCGCAATTAAAAAAGTTTTCACTAAATCCCTTTTGCAAGAATAAGGTTAAAAAGATAGCCGGTGAAAATGATTCCCATTCCCACAATACTTGCAAATATGATGATGAGCTTGGTTTTCATCACTTTCTTGAGAATCATAAATTCTGGCAAAGAAAGGGCCGTCACCGCCATCATGAAAGCCAAAGTGGTTCCCATCGCCACACCTTTTTCAGTCAGCGCTCCCACCAGCGGAATCACGCCAGCCGCGTTGGAATAAAGTGGGATACCAATAACAACGGCCAACGGTACGGCGTACCAATTGTCACTGCCAGCATATTGCGCCAGAAAATCAGTTGGCACATAGCCATGAATCCAAGCACCGAGCCCAACTCCAATCACCACATACAGCCAAACTTTTTTCACAATATCCAGTGTATATGTTCTAGCATAGTCAATCCTCTCTTTCCAACTCAATTCAGGCAGATTGAAATTTTTGCCATTGCCATTCAATGCAAATCCTTCCACCAAATTCCGCACCTCCATTCTCTCAATAACCATCCCAGAAAATATGGCAATCAAAAGCCCGCTGACCACATAAGTCAGGGCAATCTTCCAGCCGAACATCCCCAAAAGCAAAACCAAGGCCACTTCATTGATCATTGGCGAAGCGACCAAAAAAGAAAAGGTTGTTCCGAGTGGCACTCCGGCCTGCACAAAACCAAGAAACAACGGCACAGCCGAGCAGGAGCAAAAGGGCGTAATAATTCCCAAAAGTGATGCCAGAATGTTGCCGACATATTTTTTCTCGTGCGAAAGAATATTTCTGATTTTTTCTGGCGGCAAAAAGGAACGAATGAGCGAAACTGCGAAAATTATCACAAACAATAGCAAAATGATTTTGATCGTATCAAAAATAAAAAAATTGACCGCACTCGCCAAAAGCGTTTCACGAATTATGCCAAAAACCGAATAAGTCAGCCAGTCAGCAAAAAGTTGGATTGGATAAAATATGCTCATAGTTTTTTATTTTAACATTTACCACCACAACTGCATCCACCAGAACTAGCAGTTTTTTCTTGTGCGGTTGCAATATTTTTTTCTCCAGCAACAATAAACTGCTTGATCTGCTCAAGATTTGGAACCTGTCCAACAGAAACAGGCACCTCATTAACCAGCAAGATTGGACTGGACATAACACCCAAATCAAGCATCGCTTGGATATCATTTATATATTCAACTTCTACGTTCAAGCCAAGCTCTACTACTACCGCTACCACTGCTTCATGTAATTTTTTACATGTTGGACAACCTGTGCCGAGAATTTTAATGTTCATATATCTATTTATAATTAAATTAATTGCAATGCTCGCATTTCATTTTTAGCTTTTCTACTTGCCACCACACATCTCAATTGAATCCATTGCACAAGTCCCAGCTTATCTATCAGCACCCATCATCCCTTGACCCATCCATGGGCGAATTTCTGTGGCAGAAAAATTTTGCGCGTCTTTTCGCGTACCAATAATTTTTATCATTTGTCCTTGTGCAAGCGTCACTGACGGACGCACCAACGTTTGTTTGGTCAGTTGAATATTCCAAACAACACTGTTTAGATCATCAATTTCAAGCGCACTGCCTGAAACAGCGCGAATCGTGCCTGCCAGAAAGCCTTTTTCAGGTTGCATCCACTGTTTTTCTTTGGTCGCAACATTCTGCGCGTAATATGGCATTTGATGCATCATCACACCATTCAATCGCCCACCCCAACCGATGCGCGATATGAAAAATCCAATTGCCAAAATTCCAATTGCAATTGAAGAAACAATCAACAACCAATTGAAACGATAGCCATTCTCAGTTTTGCGCACCGCCAAAAATGCCAGCAATGCCAGGACACCCAAAAATGTCAGCCAAAAATATGGCATAACCGATAATCCATATACAAACATATTTTGATGCATCAGTGGATAGATCTCCCAATCTAGTTGCGCAAGCAAGAAATAGACCACGGAAATCACTAGGGCTGCCAAAGCAACCACCGCGATGACCCCAATCCAAACTCCGATTTTACGCGACAAAAACTTCCATCTCGGCTCTGGCGCGATGTGCTCTTTTTTGATTTTATTTAGCGTGTCTTGAATTAGATTTTTCATATTGTTCAACTAATTTTAATTTACAAACAATCAATGTTTTGTTCTTTCATTTTTTTCTTCAACTCTTGCTTGCCTCGCGCAATGAGCGTAGCCACTGTACCTTTGGGTTTGCGCAAGATATCCATAATTTCTTCATATTCTTTTTCTTCCACAAAACGTAAAATCAAAACTTCTTTATATTTCATCGGCAACGCTTGGATGCAGTTTTTGATTTTTTCTACACAATCTTTGTTAGCCAATTCTTTTTCCAAATGCACGCTAGCTTGAATGAGCTTGTCCCATTCATAATCTTCTAGCGCATTGGTTTTCGGTCGACTGCTGACTCGGCGAAAGTGATCGATCACTTGATTGTGCGCGATGCGATAAGCCCAGCTGGAAAATTTCAAATCGCTGTCATAGGAATTTAGGTTTTGATAAATCTTGATGAAGACTTCTTGCAACAAGTCTTGCACATCGTCAGACGCCAGTTGGGTCAAACGGCGAATATAATGAAAAAGTGGATTCTGATAACGCTCCATCAAAAGCCCGAATGATTCGGGATTGAGCCTTGCCGATTCAACTAATTGTGCGTCTGTTAGCGCTTTTTCTTCAGTCATAATTTAATTCTGTGCAAATATACTACGCAATTGAGATTATTTGTTTTCAGTGAATACCCCACATACCCATCTTAATACAAAATCAACATAAACAAAAACGCCAATAAGAATTTGAACTCACTGACGTTTTTATAGACTATTCTCTAAAGATATTTGCCATATTTAGATTCTGAATAATGGCAATTTGGATTTGGGTATTCATCTGGATCCAAACAGCATTCCATATCCAAATGCTTGCTCTTGTTTTGTTTGCTCTTGCTGGGTTGATCATTTTTGTGGGCGCATTCCAAGCCGTTGCTAGTTCTTTTGAAGCTGAGTGGCATTGGAGCAAATGCTTTCGGTTTTGGTTTCGGTGCGACCACAACCGGTTTTGGACGCACGATATCAATGGTTTTCAACGAAGACGCCACAGCAAAAAATTCTGGAAAATTGTCCATAATTTCCACTTGCGGATCACCCAGTGTCACCACGCCTGGTTGAGCAAATGGAACTAAATTATAGATATATTCTCCCCGCGTAAAACTGAAAAACAAGGTTGAATTATAACACTCATCTGACTGAGGAACATAAATTTCTTCGGCTGGATAATCTCCAGTTTCAATCAAATTAACTGACGTATCCTGACATTGTCCACTAGATATCAGTTCACTGTTTTTTATACTTGGGAATTCATCTGTATTGGAAATTTCTTTAGTCTTTGCCAAATTATAAACTATCAAATCAAAACCGGCATACACATCCAGATCATTTATGTTTTTTTTATTAAACTGATATTTATATTCCCAGTTTGAACCACTCACCGCTGCGTGCGTAATTGGATTGCTCCAAGTTTCCGGATATTTTATTTCAAATCCATACCATTGACTGCGATAATCCTTCCATTGATCTATGTTAAATAAACCCTGTACTGCATGAACTTCCTCAGCAATAATCTCCTCAGACAAAATTGCCGTCTTGCCAGTTTCAACTGTTTTTACCAAACTTAGGCTATTCACCAAATCAGCCGAGCGATTGGGCACGGCTTTGACAACAAAAATCACAGCTACGACAACTGAAAAAAATATAATTAGCGCATCTCGTTTAAGATTATTTTTATGCAAAAAAACTCGCTTGAAAAGCTTCAGGTGACGACGAATAAACTTTGTCCAATATTTAATTTGCATAGCAATAACCTTTTTTGCTTAGATAAAAAATCTTAGCACTAAACCGCCCCGAAAGTCAAGGGATTAAGAAAATTATCACTGGCATTTAGAAAATAATTCTCGCCACCATTCCCAATAAAAAAACTAACATTCTTGCAAATGCTAGTTTTTTTTCAAAAAGATTGTCGATTTATTTTGCCGAAATAACAGCTGACACGCTGCCAGACTTATTGCTTTCAATCGTATTTTTATTGTTGAATGTTACATATTTGTTCCACACGGAGTTGTTGATGCCTGCGAACTTTTGAACACGCGCAATACCATAGCGATCATTATCAATGATTTTGCTCTTAGCTATATCAATTCTACCCACCGCCCCGTTGAAAGAAATTTCAATTCCTTCGCGATTGTTTTTGCGAATTGAGTTGCTTTTGGTCCAGATATCTGATCCATCCACGCGCAATTTCATGCCACTCTTGTCATTGCTACTGATCTTATTATCCGCTATCCACGCGCTAGCCCCTTTTTCAATATCAATTCCATCCCCATCATTGTCGGTGATTTCATTTTCTGAAATAGACAGTCGTCTTTTGCCAGAATAGATTCCAGCCGCGTTGTTATTTTTGATTTCATTTTTGGAAATAGAAACCATCTTGGATTTTTTGATACCGTCAGCCTTGATATATATTCCGTCTTTTTTGTTGTTTTTTATCACACATTTGATGATAGAGGCTTTCGCATCATCATCCACTTTCACACCATAAGTGCCATTCTTCACAGTCACTTTGTTAAGCACTGTTTCATCTTCCATGGTTACCACTGCCTCATCTCGGTCTTTTGCCTCAATAATAACGCTGTCTTCACTTGCGCCAAAGATTGAAACCTTGTCTTTCATTTTCACATTTTCTTTGTATAGTCCCTTGGCCACATGAATTTCGGCTTTACCCTTTACAGCTTTCATAGCTTGACCAATTGTTTTGTAAGGGTGGTCAATTGAGCCATCTTGTGTGTTTTTCGCATTTGCATCCACATAGATTTTGGACTTATGACTCGACAAAACTAGGCTTGGTACAGCGATAATAACCACTACTGCCAGAATTGCTACAATTAACTTTGCTTTATTTGCTTGCATATTTTTTAAATTAAAATTAAATAAATTGTGGCTTAAATTTTTAATATAATAGTTTACTTCATTTACATATTTTTGTCAAGAATGCGCAGTAACTCATCCAAAATCTAATGATTGCCCTAGTCGATTTATCATTTAAAATCTAATCTTGGAGATAGCTAAACAATTAAGGCTATCTCCATGA
>LBXA01000028.1 GCA_000995125.1 Candidatus Moranbacteria bacterium GW2011_GWA2_39_41
TTTAGAAATATTGATAACTATATTGCAAAAGTAACTCTCGCATTCATACCATTTTTGATGCTAATTCAACACACTATTTGTTAAAGAGCCTAAAAAAGCCAGGAATTGGGTCAGAACGATGAATCGTTCGTCAGGTTAAGGCGTTAAGATTTAACGCGGCGACCATAACCAATTCCTGGAAAGTCCGTTTCGCGGCGACGCGGATGATGCGTGAGAGTGGACAGTCTCGTTCGCCAGCAGTTTTGGGATATCGATCCCGACAAATATAATTTAGCACACAGATACAAAAAGTCAAAATTATTTTTTTATCGTATCAATAGCGAAAACTTTGTAGAAAGCACAGAAACCAGTGATAGCCGTGATGATTGACACTACTCCCACAATGTAAAACAACACTGTTAACCCATTGGCTGGCGTTTTAAATGCGGCCACGATCAATGCAATTCCCACAGTTGCCCGCACGATTCGGTCAATTGTTCCTTCGTTTTTTGTCATAGAATTAAAAAGTTAATTTTTATTTTTCCTCGGTTTTTATTTCAATAGCTTTGTATCTGAAAAATTTTCAAGCGAAACTTTTTAATTTTAGGCGAGATGCAGTTAAAAATTTTGATGGATATCTTAGTATCTGAAAAATTTTTAGCCAGTTGCAGCCAAAATTTGAAAGTTTTTAGCGAAAATTATTCAGTTACAATGCTATTAGTCTTCTTGAAGCGCACCACATAGGTCGGCTCATATTTGTTGCTATATTCATCCACCACCTCTACCGTCTTGCCATCCATCAAAGTTGTCATAGCGATGTCATTTAGAAGTTCTTCATTGGCTGCCACTTCACTTTTCAAATCCTCAAACTTTTCATAAGACTTGCCCATAGCATTTTGCACTTTGGTCTCAATCTGCTTTTTCTTGTCGCGCAATTCCTTGGCTTTTTCCACAATGTCCGCATAATCATCAGTCTGAGAAAGCGCATCCTTATACATCTCGCGAATTCCTTTCATCTCTTTTTTCATTTCGCGGATTTGATTGAACACTGTTTGCATGTCTTGCATATGGGTAAATATTTTTAATAAATTATCATTTTATAATTTTAGCATATTAAAAAGATTTTAAAAAGTCTATTCATATCGCAAAGCTTCGATCGGACTTAGGTTAGCTGCTCTTCTGGCTGGATAAAAGCCAAAGATGATTCCTACACCAGCTGAAACTCCGAAGGCCAGCAGGATTGATGACAATGAAACTTGCGCTGGCAAATTCACAAATTTAGCAACTAACAGTGAAGCTAGCCAACCAAGAAAAATTCCCACTCCACCGCCCAAAAACGTCAGCACCACCGCTTCGGCCAAAAATTGCAAATTGATATAAATTTTGCGCACACCCACTGCTTTGCGCAAACCGATTTCACGGGTGCGTTCCGTCACAGTTGTCAGCATCATATTCATAATTCCGATACCACCTACCAAAAGCGAGATGCCAGCAATAGAAGAAAGTAGGATTGTGAAAGTGCCAGTGATACTTGAAGCAGTAGCTACAATATCAGTTTGGTTCATAATATTGAAATCAGCTTGAGTCGGATCAATTATCTTGTGTCTTTGCAAGAGCAAATCAGTAGCTTGTTGTTGAACCAAGACCATTGAATTTTGATCAGTTGCTGCGACACTGATGGTTGAAACGAAGGTATCACCCGACAAGAAATGTTGCGCCGAAGTCAATGGCACATAAATTTGATCATCTGGATTCATAAAGCCTGAACCGCCCTTGGAAAGTGTCACGCCAATGATTTCAAAATCAACATTCTTGATGCGAATGGTTTGCCCGATTGGATCTGCGTTGATGCCAAACAAATCATCTCGTGTAGTTGGACCCAGCACTGCCACCTTGGCTGAAGTTTTGTTTTGTTGATCAGTCAGGAATGAACCAAAATCAACTTTCAAACTACGTACATCCAAATAGTCCGGCACGGTTCCGACCACTTGCGTGTTGGTGTTGGTGCCCTTGGCCGTGATTTGATATCTCTTTGAAACTTCTGGCGACACGCCTTTGATGTCAGCCACTTGCGCTTTGATGCCTTCCGCATCTTCCACTGTCAATGTTTGCGCGCTACCTCGTCCAGTGCTAACTGTCGCGCCTCTTTGCGCTCCGGGGGAAATGACAATCAGATTTGATCCGATTGACTGAATATTGCTTTCAATGGAACTTTGCGCCCCTTGTCCGATTGAAACCATCGTAATCACTGAAGCGATTCCAATCACAATACCCAAAATTGTCAGACCCGATCTGATTTTGTTACCCGCTAGTGACCGAATTGTTTCTTTAAATAAATCTGTAAACATAATTTTGTAACTAGTAACTCGTAATCAGTAACTAGCAATTTGTATTTTTTATTAAATAAACATCATTTTACTAGTTACAAGTTACTGATTACTATTTACTCTAACATCACTTTCAATAACTCCATCGCGCACTGAAATTATACGATCCGTCAGATCGGCAATTTCTTTTTCATGCGTGATGATTATAATAGTGTGTCCTTTCTCATTCAATTCGCGTAATGTCTGCATCGCGATGTGACTGGTTTTGGTGTCCAAATTTCCAGTTGGCTCGTCTGCCAAAATGATAGATGGATTATTTATCAAAGCGCGAGCAATCGCCACACGTTGCATTTGACCACCTGATAATTGATTGGAAAGATTCTGAAATTTAGATTCTTCCATACCCGCATAACGCAAGCACTCTCGGGCTCGTTCTTCTCTTTCTTTTTGTGAAGTGCCAGAATATAGCAAGGGTAACATAACATTGCGCAAAACTGTGGCGCGTGGCAAAAGATTGAAAGATTGAAAAACGAAACCAATTTTATTTCGGCGCAAATCTGACAATTCATCATCACCCAACCCAGAAACATCCACCCCATCCAGAAAATATTGTCCACTGGTCGGTGAATCTAGCGCACCCAAAATATGCATCAGAGTTGATTTACCTGAACCAGATGGACCGATGATAGACACAAACTCGCCCTTTTCAATTCGAAAAGAAATGCCTTTCAAGGCTTGCGTTTCCACATCACCATTGAGATAATTTTTTACTAAATTTTTACATTCAATCATAATAGATACTCGCGAATTATAGGCTAATCATTAGCCAATAAAATCTAATTTCATTCGTTTTAATTTGTTTTAATATTCGCATCAATTAGTGAGTTGCTTAGCGTAACCCTCCGCCACCACCGCTCATGCCTGGCAATCGCAAGCCACTACTGGCAGCTGCTTTTGTAGCGGATGAATCAATAGTTTGTGTGATCACTTTGTCGCCAATTCTCAATCCACTCACAATTTCCGTTTCAACATTGTTAGCTACGCCGATTTCCACATCAACTTTCATCGGAGTCGCGCCATTCAATGTTTCCACAAAACTCTGACCACCCTTATTTTTCAAAGCGCTATTTGGCACAATCACCACATCCTGCTTCACATCAATGATGATAGAAGCCGAAACAGTCATCCCAGGTTTTAACAATTCATTTTGATCATCCAAGGAAATTTCAGCATTATAGGAAACGACATTTTGCGCTGTCTGACCAATCGTGTCTATCTTAGTCACTTTGCCTGTGATAGTCACGTCAGTTAGTGCACTAATTTTGATAGTTGTTTTGTTGCCAACTTTCACAAGTGGCGCGTCAATTTCATTGATAGAAACTTTGGCTTGAACATCTTTAGTGATCACTGATGCCAAAACATCAGCGCGCGAAACTGAATCGCCCACACCAACACTAAGCCCTGTGACAATACCATCAAATGGTGCCCGAACATAATAATCATTCAGCTTTTCTCTGGCATCAGCCAAGGCATTTTCTTTTTGCTCCACGCTTATTTTTTGTGCCTTTTTGTCATACTTATCTGAAATATCATTTTCTTTTGTTTGAGTATATTTATTCTTGGCGCTCGACAAATCCAACTGTGCATTTCGTACAGCTTTTTGCGCATCCTTGGTATCAAGCAAGGCAATCATGTCACCCTTTTTCACAGTTTGATCATTTTTAACATATACCGCCATCACTTCGATAGCGTCTCCAGCAATAACTGGCTTCAGATCAACTTGATTCACCGCCTCAATCTGTCCACTACCAGCCACTGAAACGGTTAGGTCGCCTTTTTTAACTGTAGCTGTTTTGTACTGCACAGGCTGCGTAGCAGATCTATTACTATACCAATAATAACCTCCTCCAATTATTACCAATGCAACTGCACCCCAGATGTATTTTTTGCTCATATTTAGTTTGTAATTACATTAGGAAAAACGCGAATTAGACTAGCATTCACCACACCATTGTCTCCAGGATTGCCCATAACTACAATCTTGTCATCTACTTTCAAATCACTCAATTTCAAATTGTCACTTTGTGATTTGATAAGAGTTTTATCAGATACCGTCACCGTGTTTTCTTTGTTAGCGCTGTCTTTAATCACAATATTATTATCTGTGATAGAAATAACCGTTCCACTCACGCCATAACCGTTACGCAAATCGCGTCCTTCAATTTGATTCATCATGCCACCAGCAAAACCTTTGCGATTTTCCATCATGCCACCACGAACCGCTTCGTTTCCAAAACGAGATCCCATGAAGTTTTTTTCATAATTCTTGCCGAAATTCTCAGAAAATCTCGCTTTGCGCAAACCCACTGCCACGCCACCGCCAAAGCTAATTATTGCAATCAATAATACTCCAATAATTGATGCAATGATTTTAAATGTTCTTGATTGAATAAATTCTTTCATATGTTTTTTAAAATTGATTAAATATACTTATGGTTATTATTCGCCTCCAAATATACACTAAATGAGAATAGCAACATCACTACTGGTGCCAAGATGGCCACCACGCTGACCGTTGGAAATGTCTCCAACAATGAAGCAGTGAAATCTTGCCAGTTTTGCGCTACCACTATCATATCTGAGAATACCAAAGAGACCATACTCCAAAATTCAGATTGCAAGATTTCTTGGCCAAAGGCGAAAATAGCCACCAAGAAAATTGTCATTGACGTCGCCAATCCTAGACGAGAAATCAACAGCTTTTTCCGAATGACCCTATCTTTTTCCGCAGCAACAGCCTGAAAAATCCTACCACTCAATTTTGAGTCAGGACCAACTTCCGGCAAATTCGCAAATATTGTATGTAAATTTCGGTTCATACTAAGTAATACGACTCAAAAGTACATTTGGACGCACTACTCAATATTAGCTTTTACAAAAAATAAAGCCTCGTGCATTTCTGCCGAGGCTGTAAACTGTATGCGCACAATTTCAAAGCGTTGCTGAATTTTTTCAGCGCCACAAAGAGCTACTTTGTAGCAAATGCAAACCCAGTCGAGTGATCGTTAACATCTTCATTATCAACGACAGAGGCAGTCAGCGAACTATTGTCACCTATTTCGAATAAGACACCGGCGCCATCGTATTTAATAGGCGCATGCATGACAATAATCCCACTCAGTCTCATCTCGTGAGTTATTTCGTCAGATTGAAACATTTCCGCGATAAGACAAGCAATTTCCGCACTTGGCCTTTCCAGCTTACGACGCTCACCCTCGATAAACATTTTTTTTGCAGTAAGATCACCTCTGCCATTGTAAAGCGAGCCACGCAGAACTGCGACTTCAGTTGTGACACCATTGGTTGGCCTGAATTCCGGCGACTTCAACATCTCCATAACGAAATCTGGCAAGATCCTCTTTCCGAAGTATTTAATCCACTGTGAAGCAGTTCTGCCGTGACTCGTTACTGCAAAATAAAGAATACTGTTTTGTTCCCGCCAGCGAGAGACTGCCGGAGCAACAAGCCACTCTCCGGAATTGATGCACCTGACCGCTTCGTTGGGGTCAGTGATTTTCATCTGACTCATTAAGTTTTTGACCAGAGCGTTAAGCTCACCCGGCATCACCTTAGCAATTGCAAATTGACTCTTATCTTTCATAAACTTTCTCCCTACGCTTATTTGCGTATTCTAATGCCCTCTAATCCGAGGAGGAACTATGTCCAGATTGGCTATAGCCAGAAAATGCTGAATACTTCTGCATCTCTTGGCTATAGCCACAGATAAATTTAAAAGGAACTAATTTTAATACTATACAGCTAAATAGACCTTATGTCAATACCGCGCAGTAACTCATCCAAAATCTAATGATTGCCCTAGTCGATTTATCATTTAAAATCTAATCTTGGAGATAGCTAAACAATTAAGGCTATCTCCATGAA
>LBXA01000029.1 GCA_000995125.1 Candidatus Moranbacteria bacterium GW2011_GWA2_39_41
GTACTGTGTCTTTTTTTTGTGGTTGCTGGAACGGTAAAACCTATTCGAGTCTCACCAGTAGAACTGGTGGATTACCTTTTGGGAAAAACTATTTATTTTAAGCTCATACCATTATTATTATACACCCAATAACTAAATATGCCTAATGCCAGTCTTTAACGCAACAATGATTGAAAGTCCTTTGGATCCTTAGCAAAAGACGAGGCAATATCCATGGAAATTATTCCCCGTTTCACTAAATTAGACAAAGAATTGTCCATTGATACCATTCCTTGATCAGAAGCAGTTTCAATTACATTGTCAATTTGATAGGTTTTGCCTTCACGAATCAAATTCCCAATCGCATGATTTTTAATCATGATCTCAACTGCTGGAACACGACCGCCATCAATTCTCGGCACTAAACGTTGTGAGACCACACCCAACAATGAATTTGATAATTGAGAACGCACTTGATTTTGTTTATTTGATGGAAAAACATCAATAATACGATCAATTGTTTGCGCCGCATCATTAGTGTGCAATGTAGCAAAAATCAAATGACCCGTTTCTGCTGCTGTCAAAGCGATACTAATACTATCTAAGTCTCGCAACTCCCCCACCAAGACAACATTGGCATCTTCACGAAAAACAGCTTTCAAAGCTGACTGAAAAGTTTTTGAGTCTTGATAAATCTCTCTTTGGCTTATAATGCTCTTATCTTGTTCATATATATATTCGATTGGATCTTCAATTGTAATAATATTTTTTTCTTGTTTATGATTTATTTCGTTAATAAGAGCGGCTAGGGTCGTTGATTTACCGTGTCCGATAGGGCCAACTATTAAAACTAACCCTTGAGAAAATTTAGCAAAATCATAAAGAACTTCTGGCATATTCAATTCTTCCAAGCTTCTGATTTCTTTCGGAATAAGTCGCATTACAACACTAACATAACCCTGTTGAAAAAAAATATTTACCCGAAACCTAATTTTATCCTCAAAATTATAGGAAAGATCAATTTGTCCTTCAGCTAAAAACTTCTTCTTTCTTTCTTCTCCTAAAATAATATCTGCCATCATCTGCGTGTCTGCTGAAGTCAGAATTGCATCTTGACTCAATGGTATAAGTCGCCCATCCACTCTCAAAGTTGGATATCTACCAACTGCTAAATGCAAATCTGAAGCATCTTGTTGCGCTACCAATCTCATTAGGTTCTTTATCCTTTGTTCTGTGTGTACTGTTCCCATATAATTTTCCGTTTAAGTTCTATTATATAAATAGACTGTTCAATTATGGTTTTTATTCTTTATTTGAATTTAAATAAATTTTAATTTTTTCCAAAACCTCAGATGGAGTGAAATGAGATTTAATCAAAAAATCATCTGCACCCAATCCCAAACCCTGATCAATGTCTTCTTTTTGACTTAAATTTGTCAACAAGATTACCGGAATTATTTTTAAACGATCATCCTTTTTGATTTTGGCCAACACTTCTAGCCCATTTACAAGTGGCATTATGATATCCAGCAATATTAAATCCGGTTTGCAATCAACACTTTCTAGTTTTTTCAATGCTTCCATTCCATTGTTAGCTGATATAATGTCGAATCCTTCTAGCGACAGTTTGGTTTGATAGATATCCATCACGAAAGAATCATCTTCGATAATCATAATAGTTTTTTTGTCCATATTTCTTAGATATTAAAAAATTATGCAATAGGTCTAACATATCACTTCTTCCAGCATAATATTGTTCTCTGTCACTCTTTCAATTTCCTCGATTGTTGTTTCTCCCCTAAGAACTTTCAAAATTCCGTCTTGCCTAATCGTCAAAAATCCAGCCTTATTTCGCTCATCCATCATCAAAATCTCATTGCCTTTTTTTTCAATAATAATGTTTTTCATTCCATCAGTCAATTGAACAACTTCAAAAATAGCCAGTCTTCCCTTGAGTCCAGTTCCGTTGCAAGCATCGCATCCCTTGCCCTTAAAGAATTTAATCTTTTTTGCTAAGTCTACGCCGTATTTAGTCAACTCATCTTTTGATATATGTTTTATTTCTTCCATAATCAACTTTCTCATATACTCTGATAACTCAAATTCAGTTTTACATTTTTCACAAATTCTTCGCACTAACCTTTGTGCCATCACAAGACGAATCGATGAGGCCAACAAAAACGGTTCAATACCCATATCAATCATTCGTGAAATTGATCCAATGGCAGTGTTGGTATGCAAAGTTGAAAACATCAAATGACCTGTCAGAGCCGCGTGTACCGCAAGCTCTGCTGTTTCACCATCACGAATTTCACCAACCATAATGATGTTCGGATCTTGTCGCAAAATAGTACGAAGTCCTGAAGCAAAAGTGTAGCCAATTTCAGGATTAATTTGACTCTGATTCAATCCTTCAATATTATATTCAATTGGATCTTCTAACGTAATGATATTCCTCTCATTATCATTTAGCGCTTGCAACATAGCATACAGTGTTGTTGATTTGCCTGATCCGGTTGGTCCTGTCATCAAAATCATCCCATAAGTTTCCTGCATAGATGTCTGCGTATTTTTCAATGCCGAACCAATCAATCCCATTGATTCAATATTATTCACACCTATATCTTTATCCAAAATTCTCATTACAACCTTTTCACCATCAATAACCGGCAGAGTTGAAATACGAAAATCTATAGGATTTCCCTTATGCGAAAGTTGAAAACGACCATCTTGTGGCTTTCTTTTTTCATCTATTTTAAGATTAGACAAAATTTTTATTCTAGAAATCACAACTGGTCCAATCTCTTTGGGTATAGTCAAGCTCACATGCAAAATCCCATCCACTCGAAATCTAACGCGATATTCCTTGCCCATTGGTTCAATATGGATATCACTTGCATGACCTTCAATCGCATGACTTACAATAACTTCCACTAATTTTGCCACCGGAGCTTCTCTCAAAGCTTGCTCGTTACTTTTTTTTTTAACAGTTAAATCAATACCCTCGTCGAATTTAATATCTTCAGCAAATGATTTCACAGCAGCTTCAATCATTTCTGCCGGCCCAGTATAAAAAACCAGCAAATTATCCAATACTTCTTTGTAAACCAAGTAAATGTCGAGTTCTTTCTTTTCTTTCTCAGCTATAAACCGCAACATATTAAGTGCAGTTATATCCTGCGGATCAACCATGGCAACTTTCATAACATTTTCGGCCACATCAAACACTGCTATTTTATTTTTTCTGGCAACATCCTCGGGAATCATATTGATAATGGCATTATCAATATTTTTAGGAGCCTTATTCAAAGAAGCTACGCCCAACAAAGCAGCTTTTTTGTTTAAATTATCTTCTGACGCATCTAAATTATTTGTTTGTATGATTTTATTCATATTAGAAAACTTGACAAGCAAGCATTATGTCGACTTATTATAACGCAAATGGGTTTGTTCTGCCAAACAACCCGACATTAACCCTTGGGACATCTATGGTTCTTTTTTTAATATCATCCATTATACTTGTATCGAATTTACCATCTGCAAATATCCTATCATCCACACTAGTTATCGAGGTTATCTTGTTAAAATAGTTGAAGACTACGGTTACTTTTGCTACAAGTAGATCGCTGTCTTCATCTGCTTTATCTTTTATTTCAAGAGCTGAAATATTGTTGAATCTTTTTAATGCTGTCAAAGAAACGATGACATTTTTTATACTTTCATACTTGCCTAAAAATTCAAAGTAAACAGCGAATTCTTCTGCCGAAGCCTCAACCGGAGAAACATTTTCTACTCCCGCGTTAAGACCATTTTCAATCATAGGATCAACTTTTTTTAATATATCCTTCATGTTAATACTTGTGATTAAAACACCATTGCTAGTTGTTATCGAATTAAGACTCACGATAACATCTTCTTCTTGTTTTTTAACGGGCAAATACCGTTGTAGTGTTTCTTGTTGATCCTTATTATAATTTAAAGAGTTTGCAAGATTAAGCGCATTGTCCTGCTTTATTTTAATATCATCCAGCTTATTATTTGCTATGGTCAACTTATTCTTAGTGGCAACAGCTCCTTCTGGTCCAGTGTATGCCGGAACAACAACCCAAATAATCAAATACAACCCATAAATTATTGTTAGTGGAACAAAGAGTAATTTTGATTTCATAATATTGTCGATTCAAAAGAATTATCTTCTTTTATTTAATTAGTTAGACTCACACTAATTGAAAATTTAATTCCACCCTTCTCATTAATTTTAGCATCTCCAACAGTTACCTCTGAAAAACGTTTTAAACTTTTGAGATTCAAGACCTGTCTGGCCATAGAGTCATAATTATCAGCATTGCACTCCAGTTTTAATCCTCCGGTGTTCACATCGCTCTTATATGATTCTAAATACACTCCAGAAACAATATTTTTTTCAATATCTTCCAACACATTGAGGGTCATATTTTCCTTTTTAACTAATTTTTTTGCTAAAAATATTCTACTTTGTAAATCAGCTACTTCAATATTCATTCCACTAATCGGCTGCGAATGTATCGCGTCATATTCTGCGTTTGCAATGACTATCTTTTTATTCAAATCATTATTCCAAAACAAAAGACCCACATAACTGCCAACTATTATCAAAAAGATTATAATTACCGCAACCAACCCATTTTTAGCTCGTCTTTCTTCTTGACCAGCTTCTGCCGTATTGTTTGTTGATAAATTTATATTTGTCATATTAGTTTTTATTTATTTAAATTATTTTTTCAAATATTCATCAACTCCACCCAAGGCCAACCCAATCGCAACTGCAAATTGATTGCCAATTTCCTTAATCTTCATAGTTATGCGTTGATCATACTCAACCCTGCTAAATGGATTGCCAATTGTTGTCTTTATACCTAGTTCCTTGGTGAGATATTCATCAATACCAACAAATCCCGCAGTGCCTCCAGAAATTATGACACCATCAACATCTGATTTCGCGTTATTTTTATAATATGAATTTAGAACTCGTGATACCTCTCCAACAATCAAGTCGATGACTGGGAAATTTATACTTGATTCAGTATTCAAAAAGTTCTTTCCAGAGGTTTTCAGTGCAATTGCTCGATTATCACTGATATTCATACTCCTAGCAATTGTACGACTAATATCTCTTCCGCCAGCATCAATATTCCGATTAGCTTTAATTACGCCCTTTTCAACTATAATAATATTGCATACTCGCGAACCGATATCCACAATCACAAAATTACCTTGATCATTTCCAACTAGTGCTCTTACTAAAGAGAAACTTTCTATTTCAATCGACTTGAGTTGCAGATTAGCATTTATTGCTAATTTTTCATATTTATCCACCTTACTTTTTGGAGCAGCTACCAATAGAACCTGCATTTTATCATTGGCAGAAACATCCTTTCTATCCACAGCTTCACCTACAGACTCCTTACTGATAATATCCCAATTTAAAATCGTATCTTCCAGTGACAGTGGGACATATTTATGTGCTTCAAATTTAATTGCCTGTTCCAAATCTTCTTTTATTATGTTTGGAAATTCAATCAAAGTTATCAGTCCACTAAAAGCTGGGATAGAAAAATACGCTTCTTTTCCAATCATTTTGGATTCCTTCAACATTCTTCTGATGTATTCTGGCAAAATAGTATCCGAATAGACTGCCTTCAAATCACCACCTACCATAAAATCACGCACATGTACCCAAGCATAGTTTGTCAAAACTGGCTTGTTGTCAATAATTTTCAATTCCACAATTTTCACATTAGAACTTCCAATGTCAATTCCAATAAATCGTTTACTTCCAAATCCAAACATCTTTGTTTTGACCGCACACTAGTTGAAGGTTTTGCCTTGAGATTCTAATCTAAAGACTCAATTCGTGTGAGATTATTTTTAATTTTTTATTTTTCACCTACTAGTGTATATCTCATTTGCAGCAATGCGCTTGAAATATTTTGTATGCTTATACTATACCATATTTTTGAATAATCAACTATCTGAAAAGTTATCCACAGTGCAAACAAATGCAAGAATTCCAATATCACTAGCGTGGGACTATGCGGTTTGACATAGGGCTTTTTTAAAAATACACTTGAGTAACTGAAATATGCACTAAGATTAAATCAAAAATCAATGGCTCTATAATAAACAGTGTGGTGGATAACCATAGAAGTGGTAGGATTTAAGCGACTAAACATAAATCCCCACCACCTCTATGAAACAAGATATCAAA
>LBXA01000030.1 GCA_000995125.1 Candidatus Moranbacteria bacterium GW2011_GWA2_39_41
TTTAATATTTGATAGATTAATTGTTAGAATCCTAGGTTTTTTATTTGAAAAATCGAAAGGGCTCATCATTAGATTTTTAAATGAGGTATCACGAAAAGTATCCGCCCCAATAATAATAGCATCTTCATAATACCTGGCGACATCGCGAGCTTTATTAAGCGATAGAAATTTTACCAGCTCATGTGGGTCATTCATGTCCGTCATATCTTCTTCATATTCACTTTCATGAATTTCAAAATCAAGACCAATTTGTTTTAACAAAAATTTTCTCCTTGGCGACTTTGAGGCTAAAATAATTTTTCTCATATATTTAAATTTATCCCATCACTTAAATTATTCCTTTTATTTCCTTATCAAATCTAATAAAAAAATTATTCATAAATTTTTGTCTTCCCTTGGCAATTCTCTTGCCCTCCTTGGTTGTCATTTTTTTATAGATGAATCTCAATTTTATATAATATTCAAGCAAAGCAGAATCTTCTTTTGTGTAAGAATAGTCCTTCTTTCCAGAAGATAATCTTTTTTCATTACCAGTATATAAACTGCTTGATCCAGCATTACCAGCAAATAAAAAATCTCTGGCGATGCCAATAGCCCCAATTGAATCTAACTTGTCTGCATCAAAAAGCACTTTGGCTTCAATTGTGTTTGGAATATGCTTATTTCTATATCGATGAGCTTGAATTGAATGAATGACATTTTCTATTTCATCTTTTAACAGCCCATGCTTTGGCAAAATTTTTCGCGCCATTTCACCACCATAAACAGCATGACAAAAATCTCCCTTGCTTTTCATTTCTCCTTTTCTACCGATATCATGCAACAATGCTGCAATTTCTAAAATAAAAAGATTCGCTTTTTCTTTTTTGCCAATATGCAACGCCAAATTTCTCACGCGATCCACGTGCGTCCAATCATGACAGCCACTAACATCCACAAAAAACTTCTTGGCCTCAATTTCTATTTTTTTGATTGCTTCTTTTTTATTCATACTTTTAAATATTATCTTCTGCCTTATTTTTCCAAAACCATTCATAAATACCATAAGCCCAACTACAGGTATAAAACACACTTACCAGGACTATTCCCCATTGTTTATTTTGAATAGAAGTAACATACCAAAATGGTTGAGCCATGAGTCCAAGAACAAAGCCCCATTTATTTTTTCTCGCAACTAAAAAGATTGCAGAAACACCAAATACAAATATGCCAACTTGAGAAATTATATTCCACATAATATTTTATCTTTTAACTTTTTCACTTCATCCTTGTCCTCAATTATTTCACCTTTATGCAATTTGTACAAAAGCGGAATCACCGCGCAATCCGAACACTTTCCCCAATTGCAGCCTTGTTGCTCTTTGAACAACGCCTGACACATCGCAATTTCTTTGTCGAAAGTTTCTTTATCCATTATTTTGTTATTTTACTTTATTTGTCATATGCTTTTTTCTCGTCTCGATAGCTATATTAATCATCATATTCCCGCTTCCATTCAATTCCACATTTTTCATACTCCTTCTTTAGTTCTTCTTTCAAAATGTGCAGAGTATTTTCTAAAGCGGGAACATTGGCAACTGTCTTGTTTGCATAATATGTAGGAAATTCAAAGTCATCTAGTTTATCACACCCTTTCTCAATTATATGTGTTATTGTTTCTATTTTATCCAAAGCTTTAACAAATTTCGATTCTAATGTCTCTCCTTGATCATATTCATGCCATAGTGATTCAAATTCTTCACGCAAATCATCTGGCAGAATCGCACTTAATTTTTCAATCGCTTTAGTTTCGCCCTCTTGTTTTTCACTTTTTAAAACCTTACCATTCTTTACTAATAAAGCATCGATATCGCCTGTCACTGATTCGGCAATATCATGCACCAAAGCTATTTTTACAGCCCGAAAAGTATCAATGTCCAACTTTAATTTTTCCGCAAACATAAAAATCATCAGAGCCAATCGCCAAGAATGATCCGCACTCGAATCACCAAAATTTTCATGTTTTATCTCACTAAATCTATGAGTAGATTTGAGTGTGGATATTGCATGCAGAAAATTAAAAATCTCTTTCATTTTAATAAATCAATTCTTATTTTTTTACAATTTTACACCCTTTCACAAGAACTTTTTTATCCGTTGTGAAAACTTTCACCACCTTATATTTTCCTTTGGTGCAGACCTCACCTTTTTCAATAAAATGAGTCACTTCAATCAATTTCACATTTGCCACTGATTGCGAAAAAGTTCCGCCTCTGGTTGTAGTTTCAATCAAGGAAATCTCTCCTTCAAACCAATAGATGCGCTGTTCCTTTTTGAGAAAAGTATAAACATTTCCCACTTTTAGTTTTTCCGGAATACACTCCTCAACTTTTCTCCGCCCAGCTTTAAATTCCGCAATATCCCTCAACGCCAGATCTGAATTGAATTCAACTTTGATGCCCATAGAATTTATTTTTTAATTTTTTATTATCCTACCTTCTTTTTAATCCCGCATTGTATTTATTCACTACTACATGTAGTTGTGTGGTAGCGCCACTATTTCAATAAATCTTTTAACAAGCGATACTGTGCATATTTATTTAGTAGACTACCTGAGTAATCAACACTTCTTGATTTTTTGCCACTTCCCAACTCTTTTAATTTTTTAATAATAAAATCGCGCTTCTCTTCACTTTGCAACCAATGCTCTACTGTTGCAATTGTAGCATAACTTACTTTTAATTTCTGCCTGATTCCATTGTAACTCACTTCATCCGCCAACATCTTAGCTATTTGAATGCGCCGCGCAATCATCAATGTTTCACTGGGCGTAAACAGGCCGATCAAAAAATCAATAACCTCTCCTTTGGTTCTAAGATTAACAATAAGCTCAAATAATTCTCCAATTATCCGATATCTTTCATTTTTATCAACTGAATAAACTTTTACTTTTGGCATTTTTTTATTTTATTACTTTTTATATAATACTATATGTAGTTGTGTAGTAGCATAAATTATTTCAATTTAAAACTAACTCCATCTTGCCATTGTTCCACTTATAAATTTCATGTTCTTCTCTATCCCACTTAATTTGTTTAAAATTATAAATCAATTCTTTAATGCCGTCATTATCCAAATCTTTAAATTCTGCTGTATTTTCAACATCAGTCTTAGATAGTAATAAATTAAAATCTTTTCCTGACCATTCATACAAATACAATTGCCCAAATCCAGCACTTCCGCTATACCCATACAGTGTCGCAATGTCAATTTTTCCATTATTGTTAAAATCCCCTATCTGCTGCCATTGCAACTCAGATCCATATCCAGATATTTCCAAAAGTTTCCCACTTTTCTTTATCATAATAGATTTAGTATCACCAGAAGAATATTTCTCCTGCATATTACTAATAATCGCGACTCTTTCATCCCTTCCATCCTTATCAACATCAATATTTTCCTCCTTAATTATCACATAACCCCTATACTGCTCCGGCAATTTTAATTCTGTTTTTCCTAAAAACATAAACCATCCTGCAAAAAACAAAATGACTGTAAAAAAAACTTATTCCAATCAACCAAAAAATTGAGATTCTACCGTTATAATCTTTCCGCTCGCAACTATTGCTATTTTCAATTACTTCTTTAATAAATTGTTGAGTTTCTTGTGGAATATTTTTTAGAATCAACGACTCATCAGCTGCAACATTGCCCATCCCCTAATTCCCTGCTGCCAAAGTTTTTTCCAAAAAACTTTCTTTGTCTTGATACTTCTTTTTAACTATTTGAAAATATAAAATGCCTGATTCAATTGATTGCTCAATATTCAATCTATTACTAAAGTTTTTCCCAAATTTTTCATTAACATCAGAAATCGCAATTCCCATCAATTGAAATAATCCCTGTGCGCCTGCGCTAGAAACCGCATAAGGAAAAAGTTTTGATTCTCGTTTAGCTATTGCAAGCACTAAACATCCATCCTCATTTAATCCCTTTGCTTTACTCAAAATTATCTTCGCTACATCCTCTTCGCCCTCGCCTTCAATTTTCAATGCCTCACAATATATGTATCCTGCCGTTTTTTGAAATTCTACCTTGTGCCATCGATCAGAAAGCAAGGAAGCACCGTTTTTATTTATAGGTCTTTCTCCTAAGACAGCTTTTTCTAGCATATCAACTTGAACTCCCTTGTTCATCACTTCAATCAATGCCCGAGAATTTTGATTTGGTTCCTCCCTCAATGAAGCTTGCTCCCATACAATCACCGCAGTTTCTCTTGAATCTGATTTTTTAAAATCAGTGTCTAGGCTCACTGTCCTTAAATTCCATATATATTTTCCAAATAAAACTATTTAGACTTCATCGCTGGGAAAATCACAGTTTCACGGATAGATTTGTTCATCATGAAAGAGAAGACGCGCTCACTCATGCCGAAACCGAAGGCTGGTGGCATACCAATTTCCAAAGCTTCCACGAAGTCTTCGTCAATCATTTGTGCTTCCACGTCGCCCGCTTCACGCATTTTCATTTGTTGTTCAAAGCGATTCTTCTGATCGATCGGATCATTCAGTTCGCCAAAAGCGTTGCACAATTCACTGCGTCCTGCCACGATTTGAAAGCGCAAAACTTTCATCGGATTTTTTGGATCAGTTTTAGCCAAAGGAGAAATTTCCAAAGGATGCCCGACCAAGAAACAGGGTTGGATCAATTTTTGTCGCACAGTTTTTTTATAAATCGTGTCGATCATTCTGCCTTTGCTATAACCAGGTTCATATTTGATGCCCAACTCATCGGCTTTGGCTTTCAAAGTTTCGACTGACAAATTAGTATCAGACAGATCAAGAGTAGTTTCTTTTTTGAACTCAGTGAAATAGTCCACGATTGGAAATTCAGCGCTCCAATCAATCTTCTCACCTTCATATTCATGCACAAAGCCACCCAAAACATTTTGTGCAATTTTTTGGAACATTTTCTGCGCAAACTTCATGCCTTTTTCCATGTCTGAATAGGCCCAATAGAATTCCATGTGATCAAATTCTTGCAAATGATCGCGATCCATACCTTCATTGCGAAAAACGCGTCCGATTTCAAAAACTCGCTCATAACCACCCACCAAAAGTCTTTTGAGCGGCAACTCCAAAGAAATACGCAAAAAGAAATCTTGATCCAAAGAATTGTGATGTGTGATGAATGGTTCGGCATCTGCGCCACCTGGAGTGTGTTCAAAAACTGAAGTCTGCACTTCCAAAAATTGCTCGTCTACCAAATTCTTGCGCACTGTTTGCCAAAAAGCATTCTTCTTGCGAAACATTTCGCGCGTTTCTGGATTGGCCAACAAATCCAAATATCTCTTGCGCAACAATTCTTCTTCGTTTTTGATTCCAAAATGTTCTGTTGGAATTGGACGCATATTTTTGGACAACATTGTCCAATTATGCACTTCCAAAGTTTTTTCTTCTTGTTTGGTTTTGAAAAGTTTACCAGTCACTTGCACAAAATCTCCTAGTTCAACATTTTTGGCAAATAGTTTATATTTTGCTTCATCGATATTATTCTTATTTAAAAACAATTGAATTTTGCCAGACTCATCTTCAATGTGCGCAAAGGTTGAACCTCCCATTGGTCGAAAAGATCGCACCCGACCCACCAAGGTCAATTCTCTTGCGGTGAGCTCGTCGAACCGTTCCAGCGCTTCGGCATTCTTCATGTCGCGCTCCGTTTTTTCCGGATAGGCCTCCATGCCAAACTCGCGAATATTGTTCAATTTGTCCAATTTAGTCTGCAAAATATCTTCTCGCATAAATTTAAAATATCAATAACCAAGAAGCAAACACCAAACAATATTCAAGCATCAAATTTCAAACTTCAAAATTTTAAACTTTGAATATTGTGATTTGATTTTCTTGCCTGCCGACAGGCAGGTATTTGGTTATTGTGCCTTGTATTTTATTGTTTATTATCCTTATATTATCTTAAAAAGCCAAAATATGCAACAAAAAAAGGCTCTATAATAAACAGTGTGGTGGATAACCATAGAAGTGGTAGGATTTAAGCGACTAAACATAAATCCCCACCACCTCTATGAAACAAGATA
>LBXA01000031.1 GCA_000995125.1 Candidatus Moranbacteria bacterium GW2011_GWA2_39_41
TTTTTTAATATTTGATAGATTAATTGTTAGAATCCTAGGTTTTTTATTTGAAAAATCGAAAGGGCTCATCATTAGATTTTTAAATGAGGTATCACGGAGGTAATAAGGAACTTTAATTTTCTATAAAAAACGAAACCCTCCTTGCGAAGGGAATCTCGGAGGCCAAAGCCCATTTGTATCTAATATTACTATAAATTATACCTGCTGTCGATAATCTGTATATTTTGGTAGCTTAGCTTATTGGATAGCTGTTTTTTGTTTAATTAGATTTGTGTTAAAATATAGAGGAAATATAAAGTCTTTAATATTGTCATTCTGGCATTGAGCTGGAATCTAGTCACAAAGCCTGAGTACTAGATTCCCGTTTTCACGGGAATGACACGCTAAATAAAAATGGGACGAAAAAAGAAAGTTGATAAGTTGGCAGAAGAGATGGAAGCTGAGAAAAGCAATTTTGAATTTGATATTGCGGGGGATGCCAAGCGGAGTGTGGCGGCCGTGTTTTTGTTTGCTTCGGCACTAGTTATTTTGTTAGGCTTTTTCGGCAAAGCTGGCGTGGTGGGAGAATCTCTGAATAGCTCAGTTGGCTTGTCGATTGGTTGGGCCAAATGGATCTTTCCAATTTTTCTCGCGATAGCTGGTGTAGTGTTGTTGCTTCGCAAAGAAACAGCTTTTTATGTGACAAAAATTATTGGTCTGATTATAACCCTTGTTAGTTTGACTGGATTGTTCCACTGGTTTTTTGATGTGAAAAAAATGTCTGAGGTAGCTTCAATTGGATCAGGCGGCGGTTATATTGGTTATTGTATAGCCTATTTTGCGACAAACTTTTTGGGAGTCGCTGGCGGACTTGTGATGATCATCGCTTTGTTTATAATCGGAATTATTGTGGCTTTCAATTTTTCAATTATAAAATTGATAGAAAAATTGTTGGCAAAATCTGAAGTGGTGGACGAATCTGGATATAAAGAAAAAACAGATGAAGTTGAAGAAGATGGCATCATTGGTGGTGATGAAGAAGTGGTGGAAACTAAACAAGAAAAGAAGAACAAAGAAGACGAAAACATCGGTAAGATTGAATTTGTGGAAGGACCAGATAGATATGTGGATGAAAAACTTTTTGACAAATTGTCTGACGGAGTGGCCAAGGTGAAGAAATCCTTGACTCGCAAGAAAAAAGAAGATGCCGATGATGATTGGCAATTGCCCCCAATGGATTTGTTGGAAAAAAATTCCAGCATTGCCAAGGGCGGAGACATTGAAAAGAATGCTGAAATCATTGAAAAAACTTTGCATCAATTTGGGATTGAGGTGGAACGCGGGGCAATTCAAACTGGTCCAGCGGTGACCCAATTTAGTTTCCGCCCAGCCGTGGGTGTGAAAATTTCGCGCATCATGGCGTTGCAAGATGACTTGGCGTTGGCGTTGGCCAAACATCCCATCCGAATTGAAGCGCCAATTCCGGGCAAGTCTTTGATTGGCATTGAAGTGCCCAATAAGGATTCCGCCATTGTGCGTATGCGCAATGTTTTGGAAAGTGAGCAATTTAGAAATAGAAAAAATAATTTGATGATTGCGTTGGGTGAAGATGTCAGTGGGCAATATATTTTTGGCGATTTGGCCAAGATGCCACATCTTTTGGTGGCAGGAGCTACGGGAACTGGAAAGTCAGTTGGAATAAATTCCATCATCACTGCATTGCTCTATCAAAATTCACCCAAAGATTTGAAGATGATTATGGTGGATCCTAAGCGCGTGGAATTGTCATTGTACAATGGCATCCCACATCTTTTGAGTGAAGTGATTGTGGAAAATGGCAAAGTTATTAATGCTTTGAAATGGGCAGTGGGAGAAATGGAGAGGCGTTACAGACAATTGCAAGACACTGGATCACGTGACATTATCTCATACAACGAAAAAGCGGTGAGTGAAAAAACGAGAAAAATAACTGACCCAGAAACCGGAGAAATTTTTGAACAAGAGATGGACAAATTGCCATACATTGTGATTGTGATTGATGAATTGGCAGACTTGATGGGAACGCATGGCAAGGAAGTGGAAGGTGCGATTATTCGTTTGGCACAGATGGCGCGAGCCGTGGGCATTCATTTGATTTTGAGCACGCAAAAACCAATCGTGACTGTCATCACGAGTTTGATTAAATCAAACATTTCAACGCGAATCGCTTTTCGCGTGCCATCCCTGATGGACTCACGCACAATTTTGGACGCCAGTGGAGCAGAAAAACTTTTGGGTAATGGAGATATGCTGTATTTGTCAGCTAATTCTCCAAAACCAAAACGAATACAGGGCGTTTTCATTAGCGAATCTGAGGTCAAGAAAGTTGTGAAGTTTGTCAAAGACCAAAAAATAGAAACAGCGGAACAAGAAATTGGTGAAGATATCACGAGAACAGCAATACAGGGTGAAACGAATTTGGATTTCAAAAATTCAGATGATAACAACGGCGCGCAGGACGATGATTTGTATGAAGCTGCCAAATCTGAAGTGGAAAAAGCTGGCAAGGCTTCAGCCTCACTTTTGCAACGTAGATTGCGGGTGGGCTATGCACGCGCCGCGCGACTCCTAGATATTTTGGAAGACAAAGGCATTGTCGGACCGTCGGATGGCGCCAAACCACGCGAAGTCTACACCGCAGAAAACAAACCGCAATATGATGACACGATGACAGATCAAGGCGAACGGGATAAATGGCAATTGTAGTATTTAGTAATTAGTATATAGTATTTGGTATATTTGTATCAATAAAAACACTATATACTATGTACCATATACCAGATACTAAATTATGGTAGGTTTCACTAAAAAAAGTGTGCGCACATTGACGCTGGGGGAGAAACTCAGCAATCTTCGTAGTGAAAGAAGAATTAGTTTGAATGAGGTTTCACGTAGCACCAAGATTCAATTGAAATATTTAGAATATCTTGAAGCGGGTGATTATAAGAAATTGCCAGTAGATGTTTATGTCAAAGGCTTCTTGCGTAGTTATGCTGAATTTTTGGGAGTGGACGAGAATGTTTTGATCCGATTGTATGAAAAAGAAAAAGGCATTAAAAAAAATTTGGAAAAAGCCAATGGTGACACAGGCAACAAGAAAGAAATTATCAATATGTCACCCTTTTTAATTACACCCAAAATCATTGCAGTGGCTCTTGGAGTCTTGTTTGCTTTCGGACCACTCATCTATTTGTATAGAGAAATTGGAGCCTTTGCTAACACACCTAAACTGGTCGTATTGAGTCCAATGCAGAATGAAATTGAAAATAGCAATTCAGTCTTGGTGACAGGTGTTTCTGATAAGGATGCCAAGATTTTTATCAATGATCAACCAATCCTGATTTCAGATGAAGGGCGTTTCAGTGAAAGTTTGGCTTTGCAGGTGGGGACTAATTCAATCGCCGTCAAAGCAGTAAATCGATTTGATAAGGAAACTGTTGAAAATATTATTGTACAATCTAACTACGCGGAAAAAGAACAAAACACAACTAACGAACAAATCAGT
Organism: Candidatus Moranbacteria bacterium GW2011_GWA2_39_41; assembly: GCA_000995125.1. GTDB lineage: Bacteria > Patescibacteriota > Minisyncoccia > Moranbacterales > UBA2206 > UBA2282. Next base: position 3,524 of record LBXA01000031.1, read on the forward strand.
AGTGATGTAGCGGAAGCCAAACAAAATAAAATCAGCATAGAATTGAGCGCCAATCCTGGTCCAGTTTGGGTGAGTGTTGAAGCTGACGGCAATCTGGTTTTCAGTGGCACAATGCTTATGGGTGCTATTCAATCTTTTTCGGCTTCCGAAAAAATTAGTATCAGTGCGGACAAAGCCAATGCAACACTAGTTAAATTCAATGGCAAAGATATTGGTGCGCTCGATACAAAACCAGAAGCCATCGAAAATGTTATCTTTACTAAGGACACCTCATATTAACACGTTAACATATTGGCACGTCAGCACCGTGTTAACGTGCTAAGATGTTAACGTGGCTAAGGAGTTATCCACACCCACGGATTTGACAGTGATTGGGTGAGTGATATAATATCATTGTACTGATTCGAAACTACAAATTAAATTCGCCTGCCTGCCTGCCGGTAGGTAGGAATCTACGAACAAATTGTAAAAACAATAATCAATAACAAAAAAAATAATATGAAAGAGGAAAACACTAAGATGAGTGAGAATGACAAAAAAGTAGAAACCGTAGTTGACTCGATTAAAGAAAAATTCGGTGAAGGAATTATTATGAAACTGGGTGATGTGAAAAGAGTGGATGTGGAATCAATTCCAACCGGCGCAGTTTCTTTGGACATCGCGCTGGGCATAGGTGGAATTCCAAGGGGTCGTGTGATTGAGGTTTATGGGCCAGAATCTTCTGGAAAAACAACTTTGACTTTGCACATCATCGCCAATGCGCAAAAAGCTGGTGGGACGGCCGCTTTCATTGATGCGGAGCATGCGCTTGATCCAGAATATGCCAAGAAGATTGGCGTGAACATCAATGACCTCTTGATTTCGCAACCAGACAATGGCGAACAAGCTCTAGACATCGTGGACGCTTTGGTAGTTTCCGGTGCTATCAGCGTGATTGTGGTGGACTCAGTGGCAGCTTTGGTGCCAAGAGCAGAGATTGAAGGCGACATGGGTGATCAACATATGGGACGCCAAGCTAGGCTTATGTCACAGGCTTTGCGAAAGTTGACTTCCATTGTGGCCAAATCAAATTGCACTGTCATTTTCATCAATCAAATCAGAATGAAAATTGGTGTAGTCTTTGGCAATCCAGAAACAACCACCGGAGGCAACGCTTTGAAATTTTATTCATCCGTGCGCATCGAAGTGCGCAAAGCGGCGCAAATCAAAAAAGGTGAAGATATCGTTGGCAACCGTGTGAAAGTGAAGATTGTGAAAAACAAAGTTGCGCCACCTTTCAAAACAACTGAATTTGATATTATGTATAACGAAGGAATTTCTGCTTCGGGTGATGCGCTCGACACGGGAGTGAAATATGAAGTCATTGCCAAGAAGGGCAATTCATATTCTTTCGGTGAAGTGAAACTTGGTGTCGGTCGTGAAGCTGCTAAACAAATCATCAAAGACGATCCGAAACTCATCAAAGAAATTACCAAAGAAATTAATAAAAAGATTAAAGAAATAGAATTGGCAGCATAAAATATTTTTTGTAAAATAAATAACACATAAAAATTATATAACCCGTGATACCTCATTTAAAAATCTAATGATGAGCCCTTTCGATTTTTCAAATAAAAAACCTAGGATTCTAACAATTAATCTATCAAATATTAAAAAAT
>LBXA01000032.1 GCA_000995125.1 Candidatus Moranbacteria bacterium GW2011_GWA2_39_41
AGCTAATTAATTTAAACTAACCGTGCGGTTGGGAAAGATCGCCCTCTGGGCGACCACACTCATCAAGCCACCGTCTCTGACGGTGGTGCACTGACTAAATTAGAATTAGTTTTGCGGAATAAAAAACTAAAATATCCACTGGCCATTGCGGAAAAGGATTATTTTCTAGCCATAGTATCTAAAATAATCTTTAATTCTAAAATGAAAAGTCGTTTAATATTCAAAGGCGGAACTGCCTTGCATCATATCTATCTTCCTCAATTGCGATTTTCTGAAGATCTAGATTTTTCAAGTAATGCTGAAAAAATTGAGCTGGATGATGTAAAAAATATTTTTGCTGGCTTTGATTTTCTAGAAATTAAAAAGGAATATGTTTCTGGCGCAACAGTTAAGATTGAAAAATTACAATTTATTGGACCGCTAAGTCAGGCTAATTCTCTCAAGGTTGAAATTGATTTTTTGCAAAACGTGGTCTTGTCTCCACTGAAATTGGAATATGAAAATGAGTATGGCGTGCAAACATTGGTCCGAGTGATGGACATCCGGGAAATTGCAGCTGAGAAAATCAGAGCTATGAATGACAGGGTGCGCTATCGAGATTTCTATGATTTTGCGATGATTGTTAAAAAGCTAGATGTCGATATGATAGAAGTTGTAGATTTAGTTAGGCGTAAAGAAATTAGAAAAACTATCAGCAAGAAGAATATTCTAGAAAACTGGAAATTAGCCAAACAAGAAAAACAACATGAGTTCGCTAGCATCTATTATTCTGAAGAATTAGATGACAGTGAAGCTGAGGTGATATTAAAGAGCCTGGATTTCATAGAAATTAAAAAAATATAATACTTGCGGTTATTAAAAAAGAAAATTATTTGCAAGCTTGGCATGGTAAGAAATTGTTGAAAAATGAAAAATAAAAAGGCAGTAGTCACGATGGACTATCGCCTTTTGGTGATACTAATAATTCACTACTTTTTGGAGCGAACGCCGATAAAGTGGCAGTTTTTGCCCCAAATAACATCAGACCTATATATTCCTGGCAGACCTGCTTTGTGCAGGTTTATGACCGCGACATATTTATAGCCTGAACAACGTTCGGTGTGAACCGAGCCTAACGCTACCATAGAAAACTCATCTCTAAGTTCTCTATGGATATTGCTTAGCGCCAAAAGCTCGTGAGCGGTTCCCGGTCGATACCCAGATTGCCTCATTTCAGTGATGGCTTCTCCTGAGGTCATCGCTCTGTCGAAGTGGAACATTGTGACACTTCGCTTTCCTTTCTTCTCGCGGGGAAAATTACTCGAAGTTAGGTTGCTATGATGGCCTAATCCCAAGGGGGACTCAGGAAAATAGTAGCCCCCTTCCCTAACCAACGTTTCAATGTTTGCGGCAATTATTACCGCAAAACTACTTGTTTTCATGGCATTCTCCCTTTAATGGTTTTGCCCGAGAGCGGGTTAAATTTGTGAGTTAATTTTCAAGGTACTGGCTATCATGAATTTTTTGTTGTTTGCATCATGACTACATAGTATATAATGAATTTGGGCTTTAGTCAACAATATGCAAACATACGTACTAAAATAGTATTAAAAAATAGCTTAAATAAGCAAAATAAAACTGTTGACAAATTATTGACAAAAAGAATAAAAACTGCTAGAATGGAAGCATATGATACAAGAATTGCTACAAAAATTGGGTCTTTCAGAAAAGGAAATTGAGGTCTATCTGGCTCTTTTTGAACACGGCAAAACAACGCCAGCAAGGCTTGCCAAGGCTACAAACATCAATCGTTCAACGGTGTACGTGATTTTGGAAAAACTCAAGGAGAAAGGACTGATCATTGAAGATATTAGTGCCAAGACGCTTTATGTGGCGCCATCTTCACCTGAGGAGGTGGAAGGAATGTTTTATCGTCAACAAGAAGAAATCAAAGAAAAGAAAAAAATTGCAGCCAAGCTGGCGGAGGAGCTTGAACGGCTTCCGCAAAGCAAAACATATTCAGTTCCCAAGATTCGCTTTGTACAACAGGATGATGTGGAAGAGTTTTTATTCAAGAATATTGGCAAATGGGATGAAGATGCAAAGGCAACTGATCACACTTGTTGGGGATTTCAAGATCGCAGTTTTGCGGAAGCCTATCAAAAATGGATCCTATGGTCATCGGAGAGATATAGTATTAAACTAAATTTATTAAGCAATGAGTCTAGTTTGGAGAATAAGTTGAAAGAAAAATTTTTTCAGCAAAGAGATTTCAGATTATTGAAAAACAATATAGATTTTTCCGCCTCAACTTGGATTTTCGGGGATTATCTAATAATGATTATGACACGACAAAAACCGCACTATCTAGTAGAAATACACGATGCGGTGTTGGCGCACAATATGCGGGAAATATTTAAAAAAATTTGGAATGATGAGAAAAAATAGATTTTTATAATTTGTATTTTTATTTTGATATGCAATTTAAGTTACCCAAAAACAATGACCGATATCAGTGGACACTTCATTCAATTGAGAAAATGAAGTTTTATGGTTTGAGCGAGCAGAAAGTTTTGGGGATTGTGAAGCGGCCCAAGAGAAAAGAAGAAGGCATTGTGAAAAACACCATCGCGGTGATGCAGCCAGTGTCAGTGAAGATGGATGCCAAAGGCAAGACAACTTGGAAGACAGAAATTTGGGCGATGTACCAAACGCGCAAGGCGCGTAAGTCTAAAGTCTCAAGTCTAAAGTCTAAAGAAGATTTGAAAATGCAGTTTTTTCAAAAACTTCTAAACCCTGATAAAATAAAAATTATTAGTGCTTGGAGATATCCAGGAGTGAGTCCGGAGCATAATCCAATTCCCGAGGAAATTCTGCGAGAAATTGCGGAGAATAGTATGGAATAACGGATAATGGCAAAAGTTGGATGTATGATATAATGAAATTAGAAAACTTTTATATTTAATCTAGAAAGGCAGGTGTTATATATGACAGAAGAAAAAAAAGAAACAGAAAAAACGACTGCAGCTGCTACCAATCAATTGGAAGCTATGCTGGATGAATATATGGTGAAAAAAGCTCCTTTTGCAATGCCCGCAGAAGTGAAAGAATTTATCGTTAAAGTTTCCCCATATTTGATCATCATTTTCGCAGTTATGGGCTTGCCAGTTATTCTTGCGGCCATTGGCCTAAATGCTGTTTTGACTCCATTTGCAATGATGGGAGGATATGGTTACGGCTATGGATATGGTTGGGGATTTGGAGCAATCATTTCATTAGCAGTGGCAGTTATTACCATCGTTATGGAAGTTATGGCTGTGCCAGGATTATTCAAGCGAACTAAGGGCTCATGGAAATTGCTTTTCTACGCTAGTATCGTTAGTTTGATTGGAGGTATCCTTGCTGTGCATGGTATTGTTGGTACAATAATCGGCGCAATTATTGGATGGTATATTCTATTCCAAGTGAAGGATATGTACAAAAACTAACTCTATTTGGAGTTGAGCAATATAAAACAGACAACCTAGGATTGTCTGTTTTATTTTTTTGTGTAATAATGATAGAATGTTAAAAAACAATACTTAATATATCTATATGAAAAAAACAAGAATCGTTGCCACCATCGGGCCAGCCTCAGACAGCAAGGAGAATATGAAAAAAATCGTGGAAGCGGGCGTGAATGTTTTTCGTTTGAATTTTTCACATGGCACGCATGAATCACACAAGAAAATTATTGATTTAGCTAAGGAGTTACGCAAAGAAATCAAAAGGCCTTTGGGAATTTTGGCTGATCTGCAAGGACCGAGAATTCGGGTGGGCAATGCAGAGCCTTTTGAAATTGCAAAAGGTGAAGTGATTTCAGTGAGTGATCAGAAAACTACTGATGAGAAAGAATTGATTATTGATTCTGTTCGAGTAGCTTCAGCTTTGCAAGTGGGTGAGCGAATTATGATTGAAGATGGCGTGATGCGACTCAAGGTTGTAGAGAAATTGGAAAATTCAGTCAAAGCCGAAGTTTTGAACGGTGGAACAATCAAGCCCAGAAAAGGTATTAATTTGCCTGACACGAAGTTGCATTTCGGTGCAGTTACAGAAAAGGATCAATGCGATTTGGAATTTGCGCTTGGAGAAGAAGTTGATTTTATTGCTTTGTCTTTTGTGAGCAATGCACAGGAAGTTTTGGAAACGCGCGAGCAGATCAAGAAAATTCTAGGCAGAAAAGATAGCTTGCCACAAATCATTGTGAAGGTGGAACGAAAAGAAGCGATTGATAATATTGATGAAATCATCGCAGCCACGGATGTAGTGATGGTGGCACGGGGAGATTTAGGGATTGAATTGGCTGAAAGCAAAGTTATTTTGTATCAAAAAGAAATCATTGCCAAATGTTTGACGGCAGCCAAGACTGTGATTGTCGCTACGCAAATGTTGGATTCAATGATTAGCAACCCAATCCCAACTCGCGCGGAAGTGTCTGACGTGACCAATGCGGTTATTGACCACACCGACGCGGTGATGTTGTCAGGGGAAAGCGCTAATGGCAAATATCCCATCGAAGCAGTGGAAACTATGACCCAAATCATCACTGACACCGAAGAATCACCCTATGATGACATCAACGATCATTTTCAAGACAATGCCGTACACAGTGACTATGCCTCAATCATGCACAGTGCTCATGAGATGGCCATGAATGCCAAGGCCAAAGCCATTGTGCTTTTCAGTGAATCAGGGGTCTCAGCGCGCATGATGGCGCACCACCGACCAGAACAGATGATGTTGGTCGGCACACACAATCCCAAGACCTACAATCAGATGGCCATTGTTTGGGGTGCTCGCGCCTATCTTTTTGAAACTCAAGATCGGGAAGAGTTGGTGACAACTATGTTTGAACTAAACAAGGCTGCTGGTCGCTTGGTCTCTGGGGATAAAGTAGTGGTCATTTTGGGTCGCGTCCCGGGCGGCAAAGACATTGCCCTCGTGGGAATCCGCATAGTTGAATAAAACAGCGTAACATGCTAGCATTTTAGCATATTAGCAAAACCTATTTTTGTTGATATGCTTTTTTAGGCTCTTTAACAAATAGTGTGTTGAATTAGCATCAAAAATGGTATGAATGCGAGAGTTACTTTTGCAATATAGTTATCAATATTTCTAAA